>PMIL01000262.1 GCA_003157075.1 Bacteroidales bacterium
ATATAAGAACAGGAAATGACCGGATTTATCTTAACGGTAACAGGTATATACATGAAGAGAGTCTTATATTTCAAAAGAATGTAAGGGATGTTTATATGAGAATCTCAGAAACGGATGAACGGCTGGCAGTAATTGACTGCAGTTCCAGTACCGGCATGATGCTTACCCCTGATGAAATATTTCATCATCTGATAAATGTTTTCAAAGAAAGAAAGTTTATTTGATATGAAGATTTTCAGGATTACAGCCAGAATAATTATAGGCCTTGTATTTATCTTTTCAGGGATAGTAAAAGCTATCGATCCACTGGGGTCAGCTTATAAATTTCATGATTATTTTCAGGCTTTTAATCTTGAATTTCTAAATAATCTCAGTCTTCCCCTTTCAATTTGTCTTTGCACTGCTGAATTTATTTCAGGATTTTCCGTCCTCACTGGATTCAGGCAGAAAACAGGAATCTGGGGGGTATTTATCCTGCTTGTAATCTTTACTCCTGTCACATTTATACTTGCATTGACAAATCCTGTTTCAGACTGTGGTTGTTTTGGCGATGCAATACATCTCACCAACTGGCAGACATTCGGCAAGAACATTGTCTTATCTGGCTTATTGATCCTGCTTTTCACAGGCAGGAATCATATCAGGAATATCTTCAGTAAAACAACCGAATGGATTATAACATTTATTGTAATCTCACTGTTTATTCTTTTTGCACTGGTAAATCTCAGATATCTCCCTGTTATTGATTTTCTTCCTTATAAGACAGGCGTAAAGATTGCCGATAAGATGGTTATCCCCGTTGGAGCCCCGGCTGATAAGTACAGTACGACTTTTATTTATGAAAAGAACGGGGTAAAAAAAGAATTTAATATCAACAACTATCCGGCCAATGATTCAACATGGACATTCATTGATCAGAAGTCCATACTTATAAAAAGCGGATATAAGCCCCCGATTCATGATTTTATCATAACCTCATTGAATGGAGAGGATCTGACTCAAAAAATACTATCTTTCTCAGGTTATTCTGTCTTAATGATTGCTAAAAAGCTTTCTGAAGCAGGACAAAAATCATTAGCTGACGGATTTGAACTTGGAAATTTTTGCATGGTCAATGGCATTAATTTTTATATACTTACTTCCTCAGGAAAAGATGATATGAAAAATTATGAAAACGGATTGACTTTCTGTTCCGCAGATGAAACAACCTTGAAGACGATGATAAGAGCTAATCCGGGTTATTTATTAATTAAAAATGGAACAATCCTTGGAAAATGGTCATGGACAAATGTTCCCGAAAAGCAGTGGTTTTTAAAGCAGGCGGAACATTAATTATTACAAATCACCTAAATTGAATTATTAAACAAATTATAAGTATTACATCTAAAACTTTGATTTATATGAGAAAGAAGATTGTTGCCGGTAATTGGAAGATGAATATGGATCTTGCAGAAGGCCTTAAGTTTGCAGGGTCACTTGAAAAATATTTTAAAGAAACTCCCTCGCAAAAAGCATTGGTTATTTTATGTCCGCCATTCATTCATCTGGCAGGAATGGCTGATATACTTAAACATGGAAAAATAGCCCTCGGTGCACAAAACTGCGCAGCTGAACCATCAGGAGCTTATACGGGTGAAGTTTCAGCCTGGATGGTAAAAAGCACAGGTGCCCAGTATGTTATACTCGGTCATTCTGAGAGAAGAACTTATTATCACGAGGATGATAAACTCATAAATAAGAAGACACTACTCTCCATAAACAGCGGACTTAAGGTTATCTTCTGTATCGGTGAGGTTCAGAGCGAAAGGGAAGCAGGACAACACTTCCTGATTATAAAAAGACAACTTCAGGAGGGCTTATTTAATCTCACCGAGGAACAAATGGATATGATTGTTATTGCCTATGAACCGGTTTGGGCAATCGGCACGGGGCTGACAGCAACCCCTGACCAGGCTCAGGAGATGCACAAGTATATACGTGAGCTGGTTAAGGAGAAATATGGAAATGATTGTGCCAAAAAACTGCCGATTCTTTACGGAGGCAGCTGCAAACCATCAAATGCTGCTGAAATTTTTTCCAAACCCGATGTTGATGGCGGTCTTATAGGAGGTGCAGCCCTCAGGAAAGAAGATTTCACTGCAATTGTGGAAGCTTTTTAACCTCCATGCCCCCCTGCCCTCTAAAGGGGGATACATTCTCTATTTTTAAGAAAATTTTCAAAGTATCCGTGAACAAGCCTCCCTTTAGGGGGGTTGGGGGGCAAAAAAATAAGTGGATGAGTCCTCAATTAGCGGGGTTGGGGGGCAAAAAAAAGCAGTGAACAAGCCCCCCTTCAGGGGGGATGGGGGGTAAAAATGTTGGGGCGCAAAATAAAAAGGAGTGGTCAATGTTTGATTAAATAAAACAATGTTGAAAAAGCTGATATATCTGAGTGTTTTTCTGGAGTTGATAATCACTGGAGTTTTGTGCTCCCAGACTAAAACAGCATTTTCAGGTGATCATACCAAGTTCCCGAGCGAACTTAAAGCGTTTATGGGGCCGAACCTTAACCCTGCGCAGCTTGCAAATCTTAATACATTCATCACCAGGTGGGACAGCGCTGCCTTCAGCCCTGATATGATGGATAATATAATTAATGTCTCGAGTCAACTCTCATCAAGACAAATGAGACCAGTCCCCCACTTCAATGATTTCCTTTTAACACTGAATTATTTCATCGATTATACACACGATGTTTCGTTTTTTACTAACTGGCTTGACGGGTTAAGTGAAATTGCATTCAGCAAGAGTAATACTAACGATTATATAGACCAATACTTCAAAAACAGCTGCCTGTTGGTCAAGGAGAATGTGCTCTTCGAGTCAGGGAGTGTAAAATGGAAAGTAAAAAACAATGAACTTAAATTTTTGCATGACACCTCAATATATGTTGCGGTTTCCAATTCAACTCTCACATGTTATTTTCAGAGTGATAGTACGGAACTATATAATGTGACGGGGAATTATTATCCCGAGATAAAACAATTCAGAGGTACAAAAGGAATCGTTACCTGGGAAAAAGCAGGATTTTCGCGAAAAGACGTTTTTGCCGAACTAACTGATTTTTCAATTAATATGACAAAAAGCAGTTTTACTGTTGATACTGCAAAACTCACCTATACAAACTATTTTAAAGAGCCTGTAACAGGCTCACTAGTAGATCGGGCAGTAAGTTTTCCCAATAAAGAAAAGGCAAATTTCCCTCAATTTGAAACTTATAAAAAAGAATTTAAGATTAAGAACCTCTACAAAGGGGTTAACTATGAAGGAGGATTGACCTTTGAAGGGGCATTTGTAAAAGGAACAGGTAAAAATGCTAATCCGGCTAAAATAACTCTTTTCAGAAATGACACTCTTTATCTGAGAATACGTTCAAAGGAATTCCTTTTCTCCAAATCGGGATTGAGTAGTCAGGAAGTGACCATGTCTTTGTATCTTGATAAAGATTCAATATACCATTCGAATCTGGGGTTTTCCTACTTTTCTGAAACCAGGCAGGTGAATCTTTTCCGGACAAACAATCCTGTCTCGAAGAGTCCTTATTTCGATTCATTTCACAACCTTGATATGTATTTTGAATACCTTTCATGGAATATGAATGAATCGAGGATTGTTCTTTCACATGCGAGAGGTGCATCAATGGGCCAGGCTGAATTCGAATCCACCTCTTTCTTTAATTCAACATATTTTATGCAACTGATGGGCATCGACGAATACCATCCTCTTAACCGCCTTACAAAATTTGCAGAGTGGTTTTATTCTGAGACATTTCCGGTAGCCGACTTTGCCAAATGGCTTAATAAGCCGGTGGAAGCCGTTACCGGATTATGTATTGATATGGCTAATAAGGGTTTTATTTTCTATGACAGGACAAACAATGAGGTCACAATAAAGAAAAAAACCAAGGATTTCCTTGATTCGTATGCAAAAAGAAAAGACTATGATATCATTGATATTGTCAGTGAGACGAAAACACCTACAGATAATGCAATACTTGATCTCAAGAAATACGGACTGACGGTGAACGGAGTCACAGGTGTCCTGCTGAGCGATTCACAGAAGGTTGCTATTTATCCCTATAATAAACAACTGACTATTGGGAAAAACAGAAATTTGAGTTTTGATGGTGTTGTTGAAGCCGGCCTCTTTACTGTTTTCGGTCATAAATTCTTGTTCAACTACGATACATTTATGATCAATCTCCAGAAAATTGATTCGATTAAAATCTCAGTAGAGACAGAAGAGAAGGACATGTTGGGTAATCCTCTGATTAAAAGTGTTGATAATCTTATTCAGCTGGGAACAGGCGAGCTTTATATCGACAATCCGAATAATAAATCCGGACTGAAGAGCCTGAAGCAGTATCCTATAATAAATGCATCCACATACTCTTATATTTTCTATGATAAGATCCACGGACTTGAGGGTGTCTACAAACAAAAAGATTTTTATTTCAAAGTAGATCCTTTCACCTATGAAAATATAGATCACTATACTCACCAGGATATGAAACTTTCCGGAGAATTTGTGGGAGGAAATATTCTCAAGCCAATGCGTCAGTATCTTGTTATACAGGAAAACAACTCCCTGGGTTTCAACATGGTTGTACCTCCCGAAGGAATAAGTATTTATGGGAACAGAGGTCTGTTATATGATTCTCTGAGCATGAGTAATAAAGGGCTGACCGGAAGCGGCAAAATAAAGCATCTTACCTCTACAACAATATCTCATGAATTTAAATTTTTTCCTGATTCTATGCTCACACAGGCGTCCAGCTTTAATATTGAAAAAGACGGATCAGGAATATTCCCCGTGCTAGACAGCAAGGATGTTGCGATTAAATGGCTCACCACGAAAGATCAATGGATTGCTGCTCCTGCTACCGGAAAAACGTTTAATATGTTCGAGAATGGAACCACTCTTGATGGTAAATTAACGCTCTCACCTGCAAAGCTAAATGGAACAGGTATTATTAATTTAACTGATTCAAGGGTTACTTCCAAACTCTTCAGTTTCGCATCGAATGCTATAAAGGCGGACACTGCTGATTATACTTTAAAATCACTTACTACAAACGGATATTCATTTATTGCTGAAAACGCCAATACTGAAATCAATTTTGATCTCAAACAGGCACACTTCAGATTGAATACTGATTCCTCGTTTGTAAAATTCCCTGAGATCCAGTATGTCTGTACCATGACGGACTTTACATATAATATGGAAAACCGAATCCTTAATATGGAGCAAAAAGGAAAGTCAAATACTCCGCTTTTAACAACTGATAAGCTCTTAATGCTAGATTTCAAGAGGCTTGATAAGCCGACTTTCTTCGCCACAAATAACCTTTCTGATACCGTCTCTTTCTCATCCTGGAAAGGAAGCTATCACCTCGACGAGGAATATATTGAGGCGGAAAACATAAATTATATTCATATAGCAGATGCCCTTATTCAACCACCCAGCGGTAAAATAATAATTAACCGCAGAGCTAAAATCCAACCGATGCAGGATGCATTTATTGCGCTTAACCACAAACATATACTACATTCAGCAAAGATCGACATTGAATCAACAAAAAGATACACAGGAAGCGCAGTTTATGATTATATTGATGAGAATAAAGATATCCAGAATATAAATTTTCCTCAACTGGAGGTAGATACGGCAACAACTTATGCAAAAGGCTATATTCCGGTATCACAGAAATTCATGTTAAGTCCCGCATTCTCTTTCACAGGCGATGTGGCACTATCAGCCCATGCCGATAATCTTTCCTTCACAGGAGCAGCAGGTATTATACACAATTGTAAGGCAATAGAAAGTTATACCATAAAATTTAAATCAGAGATCGACCCAAAAAATGTAATTATACCTGTCAGTGATAAGCCAAGGGACATAAATGATAACCTGGTTTTTTCAGGATCTTTCATTAACGTGGATTCCATACATATTTATCCGACGTTCCTCTCTGCGCAAAAATCCTGGTCAGATGTTGACCTGATAAATTCAAATGGCTGGCTTTATTATGATAAATCAAAAAGCAGGTACTTAATCACATCCCGTGAAAAGTTGATTGATCAGACTCTTCCGGGTAATATGATTGCATTTGACAAAAACTACTGTGTATTGTCAGCTGAGGGTAATATTGATTTCGGTTCAAAATTTGACCTTGTAAAACTTACAAGTGCCGGTAAAGTAATCCATGAACTTGATTCCAATAAGGTAAATATCGAGGCAATCCTGGGTCTCGACTTTTTCTTCTCGTCCGAAGCAATAAAGGTTATGGCTGATGAGATTAGAATGATGCCATCACTTAAAGCTGTAAATCTGAATTCAGATCTGAACAACAAGGGGATGAAGGATCTCTTGGGAATAAATGTTGCAGCACAATTGAAGGAGGACATTGATTTATTTGGAGGTACAAAGAATTTGCCAAAGGAATTTAATTACAAACTGCTGCTCAACGATGTAAATCTCTTCTGGAATGAAGCCACATCCTCATTCAGGTCGAAAGGTAAAATCGGTGTCGGATTCATAGGACAACAACCTGTTAATGTCTATGTTGATGGCTATATTGAAATTCAGAGAAGGAGATCGGGTGATATGATTGACATTTATCTGAAAGCCGACCAGGCAACATGGTATTATTTCTCTTATTTCAGAGGTGTCATGATGACACAATCGGGTAATAATAATTTCAATAGTATAATTTCCAAAACAAAACTCAATGACAGGAAACATCCTGATTCATCCGGGAAAGTACCTTATGTATACATGATTGCTGTTGAGGACCGGCTTGGTAGGTTTCTTCAGAGAATGTCGGACAATAAAGCTGAGGATAATTCCGGTGACCTGAATGGCCTGGTTAAATGATCCTTCCCCTCTCTCCAAGCTCTATCAGTTCAAGATCATGAATGTTTTTTCCGTCAATCTGAAACCTGATTGCCGTCATATACCTGTGAAAACCATTATAGCCTGCTGCACCTGGATTAATGTAGAGAAACCCTGCTTTCTTATCGTACATCACTTTGGCTATATGTGAGTGTCCGCAAATAAAAATATCAGGAGGATTTTCGATTAACTCCGGCAAAACCCTGCGGTCATAATGTCCTGGAGTTCCTCCAATATGGGTGAGCCGGACCCTCATTCCTTCAGCCATAAAAATCAGGTTCTCCGGATAAATCCTTCTTACCATTGCGTCATCAATATTGCCATAAACTGCTTTCAGGGATTTGAAACCCGAAAGTTTTTCTGCAGTGGCAACGTTACCAATGTCACCTGCATGCCATATCTCATCACAATCAGCAAAATGATCGAACAGGCGCGGGTGGATCCAGCCGTGGGTATCAGATATAAGTCCGATTTTCATTTCCAGAATGCTCTTTAATTACTTTGTGATCCTTTGTGTTGTACTTTGTGCCCTTTGTGGTAAAAAATTTAACCACTAAGGAACGCAAAGGTTTTCAAAAAGGCACTCAAAGGTTAAATCAAATTCTTTATTTTTACAAAAAATGACTTTTATGCAGATATTTTATGCCCCAGATATTACCGGCAATACTTATTCTCTTGATCCCAATGAATCAAAACATCTTGTCAGAGTCCTCAGGATGTCGAAAGGGGACTATGTAAGACTTATTGACGGGAAAGGGGGAATATATGAAGGAATCATAAGTGAACCAGATCAAAACAGGTGCATAATTGAAATTACGGGTAAAATTGATGATTTTGAAAAACGTAATTACCGGCTTCATCTGGCAATCTCACTATTAAAAAATCCTGAACGATTTGAATGGTTAATTGAAAAAATTGTCGAGATAGGTGTTGATGAAATCACTCCGCTTATTTGCAAAAACACCGAAAAGCCCGGAATAAAATCCGGACGAATCAACAACATAATTGTTTCAGCAATGAAACAGTCACTCAAGGCAAATAAACCCATTCTAAATGATCCCTGCACTTTCAAAGATTTTATCAGTTTAAATACAAATGGAGTCAGGATGATTGCTCACTGCAACAATTCAATAGAAAAAAGTAAGATTTCAGACATTTATTCAAAAAATGAGAATGCGGTCATAATGATAGGACCTGAAGGCGATTTCACTAAAGAGGAGATAGAATCTGCAACCGGAAGCGGTTATTTTTCAATACATCTTGGTGCCAGCCGGCTGAGAACAGAAACGGCAGGCATTGCTGCCTGCCATTCCATATACTTCCTGAATCAGTGAAGGGATTCTATCTTGCCTTGAAGTTTATTACCTCCCCGATCCTTTTCTTTGGAACTTTATATATCTCTGTATATTTGCAGTTCTGACATGTTAAATATGTAAACCTTCTTGTGTGCAGTTCAAATATTTTTGTCCAGAAGCTGCTGAAAGTCCACATTTCACCAATTTCGTATTGCTTATTGCTGCACTTCGGACAGGTATATTTTAAAACCTGGTCATTATCGGAGTCATTTTTATTTTTTAAGCTGTGCATCATAATTCTTTATTATTATTTTCTGACTTTGATTTCCATCTTGCCGATTTCCGGAGAGCCTGGTCAAGAATGTATTCTATCTGACCATTTGTGCTGCGAAATTCATCTGCAGCCCATTTCTCCAGAGCTTTCAGCTTATCAGGGTCAATCCTGAGAACAAATGGTTTTTTCTCACTCATATTACGAATGCAAAGTTCCTGTATTGACAATAGGTGTAGCGTCCTTATCTCCGCAGAGTACAACCATAAGATTACTTACCATAGCGGCTTTCTTCTCCTCGTCGAGCTCCACAATATTTTTAACAGATAATTGTTCCAATGCCATTTCAACCATCGAAACTGCACCTTCCACAATCTTGAAGCGGGCCGAAACCACAGCTGAAGCCTGTTGCCTTCTTAACATTGCGTTTGCTATCTCCTCGGCATAAGCTATATAATTGATCCTGGCTTCAATTACTTCAATGCCACAAATCTGAAGCCGTTCCCTTATCTCTTTTTCAAGTTCATTGTTTACTTCTTCTCCCCCGCTACGGAGGGCAATTACCGCATCGTGATCCTCAAAATTATCATAAGGGTATAATCCGGCAAGCTTCCTGAGCGCTGCATCACTCTGAACCAAAACAAAGTGCTGATAATCGTCCACATCAAAAACAGCATTATACGTTTCGGCCACTCTCCAAACCAGGACAAGGCCGATCTTTATAGGATTACCGATTTTGTCATTGACCTTTATTGGTTCGCTGTTAAAATTCCTTGCTCTGAGTGAGATCTTCCGTTTAATATAAAACGGATTTACCCAGAAAAATCCGTTTTTCCTGATTGTACCTTTATAGGCGCCGAACAGAACCATAACACACGATCCGTTCGGATCAACAACAGTGAATCCAATTACAGTAAAGATGAACAGCAGCAGACTAATTGCTCCCAGAAATACAATTTCGCCGACGAAGCCGGCAATTGCTACGCCGATGAATACTATTGCCAGAAGTACTGCCAGATAACCGGAAACAGGTTTCACAACAATTTCTTTTTTCATAGGATATGATATTATATTAATATCACAAAGATATTACTTTAAATTGAAATAACAAATAATTCAGTGTAAATTTCAATCAGACCAGAACAAAAAAAAGGCTGCCCTTTTAGGCAGCCCGCTTTGTAATCTTTTAAACTATCTTCCTGATCTTGCTTATCAGGTTCGTTGTCAAACATCTCTCCGGAATCGGTTCAATTTCCCGGAGCAGGTCAATCACGTCACAGAATTCAGAGTTTATTCCCCACGCATCTTCAATAAGATCTATCTCTTCAACTTTGATTTCCCGGAGTGTGATAAATTGAGTAGAAATTAATACCATAGGCTTCATATTTTCATTTATTTGAAAACGGCCCTGGTTAATTATTATTGTATAAGTAAGAAAATTCTGGTAAACGATCAAAGGTCAATTCAGAGTAAGGCTGATATTTTTCTCTACCATTATCCGCCTCATATTAATCAGGGCATATCTCATCCGGCCGAGAGCTGTATTTATACTCACATCAGTTATATCGGCAATTTCCTTGAAGCTCAGACCTGCATAATGCCTTAGTATTACTACTTCCCTCTGATCATCAGGCAAATGGCTGATCATATTCCGGATATCTTTCTGGATCTGTCGCTTAATCATATTGTCTTCCACATTGTCTTCAGCAAAGGCCTTTGAATTAAACAAGTCAGATTCATAGTTATCGTTCGAAATCGTATTCATCTGCTTGATTCTGCGGAAATGGTCAATAATCAGGTTATGGGCGATACGCATAACCCAGGAGATAAATTTCCCGTTATCGGCGTACTTACCTGCTTTCACGGATTGAATTACTTTAAGGAATGTATCCTGAAAGATATCTTCAGCAAGAGCCTGATCGCGAATATAAAGACTTATATAAGCGAAAACTTTGTTTTTATGTCGGTGGATTAGCTTTTCAAAGCAGGACTGCTCGCCTTTTATGAACCTCAGGATAAGTTCATAATCGGAAATCATTTTATTCATAACTCACTCTTTAAATTAACTAGAGTAGAGATGTTTTATAGGCAGTCTGTTTTTCGTTAGTAATTATTCCAAATACAAAGAAAGCAATTTTTTTGATTTGAAAGTATTACTTTTGAGCTTTAACAGAAAATTAACAAAAAAATTTTAAAGGATTAGGTATGCAGGGTTATATTGAAATCAAGGGGGCAAGGGTACATAATCTGAAAAATGTTAGTCTCAAAATTCCAAGAAACAAAATTGTAGTAATAACCGGAGTTTCCGGATCAGGAAAGTCTTCCCTTGCTTTCGATACTATTTACGCTGAAGGGCAGAGAAGATATGTCGAAAGTCTCTCATCATATGCCCGTCAGTTTCTGGGAAGGATGAATAAACCGGAAGTTGATTTTATAAATGGTATTCCACCTGCTATTGCAATTGAACAGAGAGTAAATTCAAGAAACCCACGGTCAACAGTTGGAACATCAACTGAAATATACGATTATCTGAGGCTTCTTTTTGCCAGGATAGGCCGTACCTTCTCTCCTGTTTCAGGGAAAGAAGTCAAAAAACACAGTGCAGACGATATTGTTGATTTTTTGGCTTGTCTGCCGGAAGGGAAAAAGGTTATTATTACATCATCGGCTGAAATACCTGAAAATATTAAGGTTACAGAATATTTCTCCTTTCTTGAAAAACAGGGATTTAACAGGATTGAGGTGGATGGAGAACTGGTTAGAATTGACGAACCTGAAACTCTTAAAAAATACAAACCGGGTCAGGAAATAAACATTGTGATTGACAGGCTGGTAATTGAACACTCAGCCGACAGTTTCAGCAGGGCTGCTGATTCTGCTCAGACCGCTTTTCAAACAGGCAAAGGATATTGCCAGGTAGTAGTTCTTGAAGATAACAATATAATAAGAGAGAGCTTTTCAAATAAATTTGAAGAAGATGGAATCTTATTCGAGGAGCCAAATGAATATCTTTTCAGCTTTAATAATCCTTTGGGTGCGTGCCCGGTATGCGAAGGATACAGCAAGATTATTGGCATAGATGAGAACCTTGTGATACCAAACAAGAACCTCTCTGTATACGAGGATGCGATTGTTTGCTGGAAAGGTGAAACCATGAAAAAGTGGAAAGAGAGACTGATCACCAATGCCGCATTATTTGACTTCCCGATACACAAACCTGTTTATCAGTTAACTGATGAACAAAAAGATCTTCTGTGGAAAGGAAACAAATACTTCTATGGTATAAATAAGTTCTTTGACCATCTCGAAGAGAAAAAATTTAAAATTCAATACAGAGTACTACTTAGTCGTTATCGTGGAAAAACTATTTGCCCTGAATGTAAAGGATCGCGGTTAAGAAAAGAGGCAGGATATGTTAAGGTAGACGGGAAAACCATTCAGGAACTTGTCTCAATTCCTGTTGGAAAACTATATGAGGCTATTTCTTCAATTGAGCTTAATGAGACTGATGCAAAGGTTGCAGAAAGACTTCTGAAGGAGGTCACTATCCGGCTTAAATTCCTTATTGATGTAGGACTTCCATACCTAACTCTGGACCGGCTTTCTGCATCGTTGTCAGGAGGTGAATCTCAGAGAATAAACCTTTCTACTTCTCTGGGAAGCAACCTTGTCGGTTCAATGTACATCCTGGATGAGCCAAGCATTGGACTTCATCCCCGTGATACCAATCTCCTGATTAAAGTTCTGAAGGAGTTAAGAGATCTCGGAAATTCTGTACTTGTAGTTGAACATGAAGAGGAGATTATAAGAGCGGCTGATGAAATAATTGACATGGGTCCCGAAGCTGGCAGGTTGGGCGGAGAAGTAGTTTATCAGGGGGGACTCGATCTTTCAACCTCAAACAAATCACTTACAGCCAGTTATCTTAGTGGCAGGCTTGTCGTACCAATTCCGCGAACAAGACGAAAATGGAATAGCTTTATTGAAATAAAAGGAGCGAGAGAAAATAATCTCAAAAATATTGATGTAAAATTTCCGCTTCATACCATTACTGCTGTTACAGGTGTAAGCGGATCGGGCAAATCAAGTCTTGTCTCTGATATATTATATAAAGTCCTGTCTGACAGAATTAACGGAACAAATCTAAAACCAGGACAGCACAGAGAGATCACAGGCGATATTGCAGGCCTGTCGGGTATAGAGATGGTTGATCAGAATCCGATTGGAAGATCAAGCAGGTCAAATCCGGTTACATATCTTAAAGCCTATGATGAAATCAGAAAATTATATTCTGAACTCCAGGCATCAGTCCAGAACAATTTTAAGGCATCACATTTTTCATTTAATATTGAGGGAGGAAGATGTGAGGAGTGTCAGGGGGAAGGTATAATACATGTTGAAATGCAGTTTATGGCTGATGTTGAACTGACATGTGAAAACTGCAAAGGGATGAGGTTCAAGAAAGATATCCTGGATATAAAATATTATGAAAAGAATATCTATGATATGCTTGAGATGACCATAGATGAAGCGATTGATTTTTTTAATGCACACCCCGGAAAGAATGAGAAAAGAATAACTGAAAAGCTGAAACCACTTGCAGATGTAGGCCTTGGATATATTAAAATGGGGCAGTCATCAAGCACTCTCTCAGGTGGAGAAAGCCAGAGAGTTAAACTGGCATATTTTCTTAGCCAGGAGCGTGGCAGCGGACACATATTATTTATTTTTGACGAGCCAACGACAGGGTTGCATTTCCATGATATAAATAAACTTCTTAAATCAATAAATGCCNNCCTCATTGAGCATAACCAGGAGGTGATAAAAAGCTGCGACTGGGTTATTGATCTTGGTTCAGAGGGAGGTGAAGAAGGCGGACGGGTTATTTTTGAAGGAAAACCGGAGGATCTGGCTAAATGCAAAGAATCGTATACAGGAAAATATCTGGCGCCGAAATTGGTGAAACATCAATAAAACATTCAGGGACGTTGCATGCAAC
>PMIL01000334.1 GCA_003157075.1 Bacteroidales bacterium
CCTGTTTTAAAATCATATCCTCCCCTGTTCTTAAAGCCATTAAGGGCAACGTAGGTCTTCCCTTCATTAGTGTATATGTTTGGAGTACACCAGCCGGGGTATTCATCACGCTGAGTTTTCCATAGTTCTTTCCCTGTTTTAACATCATAAGCTGCAATGAAAGAGTTTTCGAGTACATCACACTGGATAATCAATACACCGTCGTAAATAACAGGAGAACTGGCAAATTCCCATTCTGCAGTTTTAACCATGAAAAAAACCGATTTCAGTAAACCAAAATTCTTCTGCCACAAGAGCTTCCCTCCTATGTCATAACAGAATAGCCCTTCCGATCCGAAAAACGCAACAACGTATTTACCGTCAGTGGCCACTGAAGTATTAGCATGTGTGGATTTGGGATGACGTTTCATTCGGGGGATCCCTTTGTAAGAGGTCCTTTCCCATATCATCTTCCCGGTGTTTTTGTCAATACAATAAACTTTCCATTCATGAACCGATGAATCCCCTACAGGTGAAATATCTCCATATATTCCTGGTTTAAATCCGTCTCTGTCTGCCTGACTTATAGCACTGGTAATGAATATTTTATTGTCCCATATTACAGGACTTGAAAGACCCAGACCCGGAATCTCGGTTTTCCATTTTACATTTGTCATGTTACCGATGTCAAAAGTTTCAGGAAGATTTGTGTTGTCCAGAACGCCAGCTGAAAAATTTCCGCGGTATGAAGGCCATTGCCGGTCAGGATTTATCTGGCCGAAGGCTTCGTTGATTGAAAAAATCAGCAAAGTGGATAAAAGACATAGAGAGATTTGTTTTTTCATTGGCAAAACATATTATTGTATTTATTTTTTTCCAACAGCAAAAAGATATTTCTGAGTTCTGAAGTATATCATTCCGTCAGTAATTGAAGGAGCGGTCAGGCAGACATCATTCATTGGGATCTCAGCCAGTTTTTTAAATGAAGTGCCATCCTGAATTATATATACTGTACCTTGTTCGTCTATTATATACAGCTTTCCGTCAGAAGCAACCGGAGACGCAATAAAACTCTTCGCGGTTCCAAGTTTTGCATTATACAACTCCTTCCCTGTAGCAGCATCATAACAGATGATGGTGCCGTTCCAGTTAACATTATAAAGATGATCTCTATAGAGAAGCAATGTATGAATGTAAGATCCACCACGGGGGACACTCCATTTTACATATTCATTGAAAACTCCAGGCTGTTTTGATGTCAGATCGCCCGAAGCATTTGTCTTTATCGCGTAAATAGGTGACGAAGGACCATGGGCACTATTGAAATAAACGAGATCTTTTCCAATGACCGGAGTTGGAATAGGAACATCACCCCCGCCTGACATCCACCAGATTTCTTTACCTGTTTCAAAATCATATCCACCACGATGTTTAAAGCCGTTTACCGCAATTCTTGTTTTATCACCGTCCTTATAAATATTCGGGGTACACCATCCCGGGTATTCGTCTCTTTTGGTTTTCCACAATTCCTTGCCCGATTTCACATCAAAGGCGGCAAGAAAAGAATTTTCAAGAACGTCACATTGAATTATCACTACTCCGTTATAAATTATGGGAGAACTAGCAAACTCCCATTCAGCTGCATTATAATCGAAAGCAACAGATTTAAGTACACCAAAACTCTTCTTCCAGACAAGCTTTCCGTCAAAATCATAACAGTATAATCCTTCGGATCCAAAGAAGGCAACAGCATAGCTGCCATTGGTGGCAATCGAAGCATTGGCATGGGTCGATTTTGGATGACGTCTGATCTTTGGAATACCTGTATACGCAGTTCTTTCCCATATGGTTCTTCCAGAATTTTTATCTATGCAATACACTTTCCAGTCATGAACCGAACTATCAGCAACCGGCATTCCATCACCGTAAATTCCGGTTTTAATACCCTGATTATCAGAAAGACTCACTGAAGTAGTGATAAACAGTTTATCACCCCAGATAACAGGACTTGAAAGACCCAGGCCCGGGATCTCAGTTTTCCATCTTACATTGATCATTTTATTAAAATCAAATGATTCGGGAAGATTGGCTTTATCTAGGACTCCGGATGACATATAACCCCGAAAGCCTGACCACTGGCGCTCAGCAATTAATTGGCCGTTAATAGTAAAAGTAAGACTAATATATGCGAAAAGTATCGCCGATGACAGAAATCTGAAACTCATTAAGTGCTCTTATATCCGTTTAAATTAAAATTAATTCGACAAAAAATATTCAAATTCAAAAATAATGGAAATGTGCATCATGACGGCATTCCTGTCAAACATTTTAATTGTCATGGAAAACTTTAAAATCGCTTTTTTTATGGTTAAAATCCAGTTTATGATGATATCTTCTGCAGAAGATTGCTTCTGGCTGTCATTTCCTCAATCTTCTCAAAATCTTTAGTTTTGGATTGATCCCTGTTGTAAAAGTCAGTTGTNNATTGAAAGAATATTCAAATCAGATAAGTGAGGAAGATAATCGCGCTGAAATATATATTCAATTTCTGCTGAATGATGCTTGGCAATATTAAATTCAAATCCTGCCGAAAACCTGTTTTTTTCAATCGTTCTGGTCTTTTCCGAAAACACCGGACAGAAAGATTCTATATATACATATGGATTTATGAAAAAAGCAGGTGTTTTGTAGACAGCCTTAACTTTAATCCTTCCGGTATAATCAGGATGATTATCCTTATCATCCTCAATATATGTTTTAGTTCTGGTCTGAAACCTGAGCCTACCGCTGAAACTAAAATTCCCGAGAGGCACATTTCCCTTTAAATCCAGAAAAAACTTATGCTGATAATAGTAAGAATTGTTATTCTCAATTTTATCAGTCAACCTGTAAGATCCGGCTATAGCCAGATGTTTGGTCAAACTGTAAGTGATTCCTCCTTCAAGAAAAGCTTCCTCAATTTTTGATGCTTTATTGAAGGTCCTGATATCGGTTGACAGATCAATCTCCAACTTCTTAGTTATTTTATGTTCTGCTGAAACACCGTACCAGATTCCAAAATCCTTATCCTGACCAAAAGAAGCCAAAGAAAGAAAACTCATGACTATCAATATGTGCCATTTTTTAATCATCATCCTCATCATTATCATCCTTATTATTTTCAGTAAGATCCGCATTCATAACTTTATTTACACTAACATCATAAAATATCCGGACTGTACAGGTATCTCTGAGAAAATCTATTTTCCCTATCTCTATCCTGTTGATCTTATTAATACCTGTTCTCTCCTGAAGGTCAGTTATCATCTCATTACGCCTTTCTGGTTTTATGAGATCAATTTTTTCATAGAGCACTGTACTTGACAATTCCTGCTTCTGGAGCCATATTTTTTCCAGACAGAAGGTTATTAATATTATCACGAAATTTGTAAAGAGAACATCAGATACGCTGCTTTTTGTATCAGCAAGTGAGTTAATTATCGAAACACCGATTATCAGGAACAGGTAAGTCATTTCCTTTATAGGAATTGAACTGGTTCTGTACCTTATAATCCCGAATATCGCGAAAAGTCCCAGAGCAAACCCAATCTGGAGTTTAACTCCAGCCAGAAGGTAACATAAAAGGAAAATAAGACTGGAGATCAGAATATAGGTAAACAGGTAATCTTTACGCCGGGTCGTTGAATAATATAACCATCTGACCAGAATCAATATAACAGCCATATTAAGAGTAAATCGGCTGACCAGTTGGACAAAACTTGAGAGGTCAAAAAATTCAATACCTGTCAGGTTTATATTTTCAGGATCGATTAGAATTAGAGTATTCATTTTCTATTTTATTAATTAACAGCAAGTTGTGTTTTAATATGTTTTTTCGTGGTACATTCAGGATCAGAGCACTTCCCATACAATATTTACTGAAGCTTCCTGACCGGATACCCATTTTTTTCATCACAATTCCGAATGGTGATATGCAAGATATTTTTTCTCTTTTTAATTCGGCAATAGCCAATAACGGGAATCCTGAATTTCTGCCCCCGGGAGAGCCAAAGACAATGTTATAATCGAGTGTGACTCTTTCGTTACAGGTTTTTCCAACCAGTGTGATCCTGTTAAATCCATTCTCAAGCACAGGACGCAAATCGGGCAGACAGAAGGGTAAGTATTCTTCGATGAATCTTGCAGCTTCTGCATCAGGAGACTGCGCCTCTGAGCTATTTTCAATCCGCCACTTGATGGTCCTGTTTTTGTTGGTTTTCTTCTTAATCTCAAGAAATGATTCTCCGGTTGATTCATACAGGCGATATCTGACCTTATGCCTGTTTAGCTTGCCTCTTACCTGTTGAGTATAGAATAAAAGATCAGTGGTATCAAGATAGGTTGTATGGTATGGAAAAGTCCTGATGGTATCTATTTCCAGCATTTTATAATGAGCTGACAGCTGATTCAGTACTATGGGAAGCTTACTCACTGAAAAAAGATATTTGCTTTCGACACGGTTCATTAACATTACACCTTCCATCTTATTTAACTGTATAGGAGTAAATGAACTCAGAATTGGTTGTATATCGGGTTGAAGCATTGTCTAAAATTTTGTATAGACATATGTCTTTTTTGATTTTATTTTTTTATTCTGATCATATACGGTTTTCTCAGTCCTTAGTCCATCAGAATATTTATACTCTGAGAATTCCTTAAGGCGACCGGAGGTATCAAACTCCTCTTCTTTAATCTTATTGTTGTCCGTATCATACTGGAATTTGAAATGTTTATCTGTTTTTCCCTGTTTATAGGTTATACTCTCAATTATATTGCCTCTTGCATCATAATAGGTTTCAGATTCCTTGTACTGCTTTTTGACCATCATATCATATTTTTCTTCTGATACAATCAGACTTTTGATCTTGCTATCAGGTCCCGATTTCTGACAGATTGCCGGCAAAGCCAGCCATGAAAGAAGAACAAGCAGGAAGAGTGTTTTTACTTTTTTCATCTTGATGATTTTTATTAATATAATATAGATACTCTTAAATCCTCTGATAAATGGAGAATCACATTATTTCAAAAATACATTTACTTCAAGTCAGTTAAAAATATTTTATATGAATAATTAAATTTCAGGTATAAACTGACTCCTTTTATCGAGGGCTGACTTCGATTTATATTATAATATTTAATTCCTGAAGAGAAATAATTTTTACCCTGATTTTTTTAAGTTTTAATGTTAATAAATAATTTTTCTAAATCTGACCATTTGAACAAATTAGTCAGAAAGAATGTTATCTTTGCAGCTTTTTAGCGAAATGAATAACATAAGATCTGTTTCTGATAAGAGTGATAAGGTTAAGATGATACTCGAAGCTTCACAAAAACGCTTTGGGTTATTTGGGATTGAAAAGACATCGATGCGTGAAATTGCTGACGATCTTAAGTTATCAAAAGCCTCATTGTATTATTATTTCCCGGATAAAGAAAGTCTTTACAAAGCTGTCGTAGAAAAGGAGCAGGCAGAATTCATTTCAAACATTTCGGTAAAAATATCAAGTATTACTGATCCCGAACTATTACTTCTTGAGTATGCTGGTACACGTCTCTCCTACTTCAGGACATTATTGAATTTAAGCAGATTAAGGTTTGAATCATATTCAGGACTCAAACCGGGATTCAGGGAATCTATCAGGGTATTCAAAGAAAGTGAAAAAGATATAATTAGTAAGATATTTGAAAAGGGTATTTCAGGGGGGATATTCTTTATAGAAGATACAGATCAGACAGCATCACTCTTTCTCGATCTTTTGAAAGGTCTGAGGGTTACAGTGGTTAATGAAAAGGAAACATTATTCATTGAACAGGATGAATATGAACTTCTTCTTGAGAAAACAATTGCTTTTACCAACATCTTTATAAAAGGATTGAAATTTAAATAGATCAAAATATTAATAATTATCAATAAAAATTAATTCAGAACATTTTTATGAAAGAAGAACCAAAGAAATCCCGGCTCAAAGTTTATATTCCGCTTGCAATAGTGATTATTATTGTACTGGCAGGTGCATGGTTATGGTATAGAGATTATTCCATGTACATTACTACGGATGATGCGCATGTGGACGCTGATAATGTGAGTGTATCTGCAAAGATAATGGGTAGAATAGCAACCATCTATGCTAACGAGGGTGATTTTGTCAAACAGGGAATGTTAATGGCTGATCTCGATAGTACTGATCTGATTGCACAGAGAAATCAGACAAGTGCAATGAAGGCACAGGCACAGGCCAATTTAGTGCAATCGGAAACCCGGTTTAAATCTGATAATATAAGCTTAAAGGTGCTTGAAATAAACCTCGATCGTGCAAGTGAAGATATGGCAAGGGCAAAAAAACAATCAGATGGGGGTGTAATTACCACGGAACAATTTGATCACATTAAGAAAGCTTTCGAAACTGCGTCAGCCCAGCTTGAAGCTGCAAAAGGACAACTGCTTGTTTCAAAATCGATGATTCCCAGTGCTACAGCATCTGTAGAAACAGCAAATGCCCAGATTAAAGTACTTGATACACAGCTCAAAAACACAAAATTATATGCTCCGTCAGATGGTGTAGTTGCCAAACGATGGCTACTTGCCGGTGATGTTGTTCAATCAAGTCAATCAGTCTTCACTATTACCGTAAGCAAAAACCTTTGGATTGTAGCCTTCCTTGAAGAAACAAAAATATCAGATATTCATGCTGGTCAAAAAGTTAAATTTAGCATTGATGCTTTTCCTGATGTGAAATTTACGGGAAAAATATTTCTTGTAGGTTCAAGCACTGCATCAGTGTTCTCTCTTATACCCGCAAATAATGCTTCAGGCAACTTCACAAAGGTTACACAGCGGATACCGGTAAGAATATCGATAGAAACGGCAAGCAATAATAAAGAATTATCCTCCTTCAACATTTTATCCGGAATGTCAGCAGTTGTGAAGATCATAAAGAATTAAAATGGAAAGGAAAAGAACACCCTCTCACCGGATAAGGTATTTTATCAGGAGCAGCGATTCAGCTTTTCATCCTAAACATTTGTCATATAAATGGTTCTTGCTGGCAAATGTTATGCTCGGTACATTTATGGCAGTTCTTGACGCAACGATTGTTAATGTCGGATTACCAAAAATTATGGCGTCGTTTGGTGTCGGACTCGATAAAATTGAATGGGTTGTCACAGCATACATGCTTGCAATGGCTGTGGCACTACCTACTTCGGGATGGCTTGCTGACAAATTTGGTTACAAAAGATTATATTTCATAGGATTATTCCTTTTCACATTAGGCTCAATGTTATGCGGCAGGGCGTCTGACGAAAATATGCTTATTGCTGCCAGGGTTATTCAGGGTTTGGGAGCAGGTACAATACAACCGCTTGGAATGGCCATAATAACAAGAGAATTTCCTCCAAATCAGCGCGGAATAGCTCTGGGGTTCTGGGGTATCTCAGCTGCGGCATCAGTTTCATTCGGACCTTTAATCGGAGGTTTCCTGATTGACCGCTTCAGCTGGCCTCTGATCTTCGACGTAAATATTCCAATTGGGATAATTGCTATGTTATTCACCATCATAATTCAGAGTGAATATATAAACAGGAAGGCAAGAAAATTCGATATTGTCGGATTTATCTCTGTTACCATTTTTCTTCCCCTGACCCTATATATCCTTTCTCAGGGAAATACTGCCACAAACTCAGCCGGATGGCATGCTCCATTTATCCTGGCCTACGGAGCTATAGCTTTAATTGCTCTTGCGGTTTTTATAACCGCTGAATTAGTGGTTGAAGAGCCCCTTCTGGATCTCAGGCTTCTTAAGTATCATAATTTTGGTATTGCCAATATAATCCTGGTTATTTTTAGTCTCGGAATGTTCGGAAGCACATTTTTATTGCCAATATATCTGCAAAACTCATTGGGATATACTGCCCTCCAGGCCGGTTCGGTTTTCCTTCCTGTAGGTATCATACAAGGAATAGTGGCACCCATCTCAGGCAGGATTTCGGATAAGCTGAATCCAAAGATTCCCCTGTTTGTCGGCGTTGTCTTGTTTGCCTTCAGTTTCTATCTGAATGCAAATCTGTCGTGGCTCACAGAACTGAAATTCATAATGCTTTCCCTGTATCTGAGAGGATTTGCTATGGGATTAATGTTCACTGCACTTACAACAGTGTCTCTTTCTGAAATTCCCAGAGAGAAGATGGCACAGGCATCGGCTATAACTAATTCTATCCGTCAGCTTGGCGGTAGTCTGGGTGTTGCATTGCTTGCCACGTTACTCACAACCCGGGTCAGTTATCATGCACAGGTGTTTGGAAATGCCTTGAAACCAGGTTCTGAGGTTTATCAGCAGACAACGACCAGAATAAAGTACCATCTTCAGAATGAAGCCGGTAGTTCCCCTTCCAGTTCCACCAGGATGAGCCAGGCATTCCTACTTTCAAACCTGAATAAACAGGCTTATATACAAGGTATTGATGATGATTTTCTCCTGGCGGGATTGATAACACTTCTAGGAGGTATCCCTATTATTTTTCTTCATACAAAAAAAAATAAAAACAAAAATATTCCAGCACATGAATAATCATATATATAAAAAATCTCTTTTCTCCTTTTTGGCATTAAATCTGTTTTTCAGCAGTCTCCTTTTTGGTCAGAGTGCTACTGAAAAACTAAATCAGCCTGCTGATTCATTAACTCTCAGTGGGGTTATTCAACAAGTGATTTCCACATATCCATCAGTAAAAGTTGGTGAGGAGGCAATAAAAAACGCAGATTCGAGAATTGGACTAGCCAGAACAGGATATAATCCTGTCGTAGACATGACTGCAAGTTTTGCCAATCTGGCACCGGTGACAAAACTCTCTTTTCCCGGATTGGGCACATTTCAGCTGTATCCTGCATATAATTATTCCGCTGCAATTAATTATCAGCAACTTATTTATGATTTTGGCAGATCGCACCAGAATATTGAACTAGAAAATGAAAATAAGGCAATTGGAGAACAAACACTTGCACAGATTAAACAAAAGCTCTCACTTTATACGGTTAGTAATTTCTATTCTCTCCTATTTCTGCAGGCAGCTATTAAGATCAAAGATGAACAGCTAGTTACATTAAATGAGCATCTTGAGTACATTGAAAAAAGTTTGGCGACCGGTTCCGCTACGGAATATCAGGTTCTCACTACCAAAGTAAAAATATCTACTGTGGAAAGTCAGAAAGTAGACCTTATTGCTTCATTAACCGCCCAGCAGGCAGCACTGAATTCCTTGCTGGGTCATGATCAGAACAACCATCCTGTAGTCAGAAGCGAACTTTCGGTTGCCCCCCCTGTCATTCCTAGTGACTCAATATTATCTTTTGCATATCATAACCGGGATGAAGTTCTTGTTAATGAAAAAAGAGCTACACTCGCCGAATTAAGATTAGGCATGACAAAATTGAAGAACAAACCAATGTTGAACTTTGAGGCATCAGCCGGTGCAAAAAACGGATATATCCCTGATCTGGCAAAATTTACTCCGAATTATGTCATTGGATTAGGTTTTATGGTACCCATCTTCGACGGAATGAAAAATAAGTATAATATCGCCCAGGCTCAATCAGGAATAAATACAGTTTCGTATGAAGCTGAACTTGCAAAAAGGAATATCTCTAATGAGGTGTATGAGTCAGAGGCACTGATGTTTGCAGCAAATAAAAAAGTATCCCAGTCAGAACTTCAATTGAAACAGGCAGTAAAAGCATATTCTCTGGCAGAAACGAGCTTTAAGTCAGGTGTTATAACAAATCTTGATCTGCTAGATGCCAGCACTTCAGTTTCAGAAAGCAGCCTAATGCTGCTAAAAGCCAGAATAGATTATGCTGCAAGTGTTTATAAACTTAAGGCAGCATTGGGTGAAAGGATTTACTAACCTTAGATTAGCTGACACCTTACTTATTTGGTATCATTTGATTTGTTAAAAGTGGGATTTTTCCATTTGAACGACCCTGTGCCGTTAGGGACCCTTGAATAAGACAATTCCACTGTTTGGGCAGGAAAAGAAATTTTGTCAATAATAGTAAGATCTGGCTTTGTGAGTACTGCCTCTTCCCCTTCTGACGAGAGCTTAAAATTTGCATGCAATCCGAATTGTGTAGTATCACCATCAGCCCAGATGATAAGATATCCTTTACCTGTAATAGAAGTCCCATTCGGAATTTGCCACTTTGAGGGTTTCTTATGATTGTCACTCAGAAAATATCCTGAGAGATCAATAGTTGAAGATGACAAATTGAAAAGTTCGATCCAATCGTCGTATTCTCCGTAATTATCTGCAACAGTAGTCGAATTAACAGGCATAAGTTCATTAATTACCACATCTGAAGGAAGTGTTTCGTATGTTTTTTTACAGGCGTTTGCCAGAATAATAAAAAGAATAAGAATAAGTATAGAAAACAAAGCCAATAAACTGTGCCTTTTTATCATAATAAATTCTGTTTCAAGCTATCAAATAGTACATCTGGTAAGACCGAGACTCAACCGGGATTTTGAACCGGACACAACCAGGGCTGCACCCAGTGCCGATCCGTTAGCAATTTCAGAAGTATATACTGATTTTTCAGGATATGCGAAGGAAATCACATTCTGGAATAGTTCATTTTTCGAAAACCCGCCTGTCAGGTAAATATTTTCAGTCTCATCCGCCTGAGGAAGAATAAGATTAATGGCTTCGATGGTTAGATCTCCCAGCTCATTCATCAACTGGTAATAAGCTTCTTCAAATGTACTGAATTCATACATATCTATGTATTCTTTAAGATCACGTGAGTAAGGACCTGTCTGAAAGAACACCTTCTTACCTGCAAATTTTGACTTCAGAAACGCAGATAACTGTTTATCTGCTTTGATTTTTTTATAATAGTCATCAGGTTTGCCGAAATGACTGCAAATTTCTTTTAAGGCCGTCTCGTGCAGATGGCCAAGGAATAATCTGGAAGATTTAACAGGCTGCCTTGTTATGCTCATATAACAAAGGCAGTCCATATCCAGCTGATGTGAAGTTAATTTTTCTGTATTAAATGGATTCATATTTATGCACCATGTTCCTGTTGAGATTAGGAGGAACTTTCCTTCACTACTCAGAAAGTATGGCGCCAGAGAGGATGAACTATCGTGAATACCAATGCCTACCAGAATCTTCTTCCCTTCAAAGGTTACCTCATTAAGTGTTTCCACCGGAACAGGAGATGGCAGATTTAAACCATAAATTTTAATCCAGGGATGATAATCCATATTGTCAAAATCCCAGAGAGCAGTATGACAACCGATCGAAGTATGCTCGGAATAGATCTTTCCTGTTATTAAATATGACAAATACTGAGGAAAGTGAAGGATATGTCTGATTTTTGCAAAAACCGATGGTTTGCTTGCCTTAAGCCACAGGGGTTGTAAACCGGAATTGAGCATACCAAGTGCAGGAGAAGCCGTTCTCCTGCAGAATTCGTCACGTCCGCCATGTCTTTTGTAAAGACTTTCAGAAATCTTTTCATCCAGCGGCTTCAGATAATTATAAACCGGTGTTAGCCTTTTACCATTTTCGTCAAGATAAACCAGCGTTGCACCATAGGTTGTAAAATTGACAGCTTTCAGGTCATACTTATCAGAATGTACCAATCGTGTAAGAGACTCTTTAATCCAAAGTTCAATGCGCTCTATATCATCGCATTCAAATCCGTCATCGTCCGGAATTTCAGAGAATTTCTCTTCAATTTCTGAAACTATTTTAAAATCTTTATTAAAAAGAACTATCTTTTTATTCGTTTTTCCAATGTCATAAACTGCTATAACTGTCTCTTTCATAAAATCTCTATCTTTTCAGAAGTACCTCTTTTTCGTACTTCATAATCTCATCTATATAATCCTGTCCTGTCGGAACTTTATTTATCATGCAATAATAGTCATAAACTGCTCCGAAAGGCATGGTTTTCAGAAGTTCAAGAAGTGCCAGCCTTTCAAAGTTATGACCGGCTTCTTCGTACTTTACCAGTGTATTGAAAGGTTCAAGCAGAGCATACATAAAAGCAAGCTGAGCCGAACGAGTCCCAATTACATACGCGCCAATGCGGTTTAAACTGGCATCAAAGAAGTCGAGACCGATATTAACCCTTTTCAGTGCTTTGGTCCGGACTATTTCCTGTGTTATAAGGAGCAGCTCATCATTAAAGGTCAGAACATGATCACTGTCCCAGCGCACCCCTCTGGTTAAATGGAGGAGTATTTCATCTACAAAATGAAGAATAGAGGAAATCTTATCCCCTACTTGCTCGGTGGGATGAAAATGACCATTATCAAGAGTTATAAGTATGTTGTTTTTTATTGCATACCCAAGATAGAAGTCGTGTGACCCTACAACCATAGCTTCTGATCCTATTCCAAATAACTTGCTCTCAACAGAATCCTTGAGGTATTCTTTTGGGTATTTGATTGCGAAGATCTCGTCAAGTGATTTTTTAAGTTGTTTTCGCAGAGTATTTCTATCAACAGGAATATCTTTCATACCATCAGGGATCCACAGATTATGAACTGAAGGTGTTCCGAGTTGTTTCCCCATTTCAGCACCAATGGCCCTGCATCGTTTAGTGTGTTCTACCCAGAATTTCCTGATTTTTTCGTCTTTGCTTGAAAGAGTAAAGCCATCATCTGCTAAAGGATGTGAGAAACAGGTACAGTTGAAATCTAGACCAATATTCCTCTTTTTAGCCCAGTCAATCCAGCCCTGAAAATGTTTTGGCTCTATCTGATCACGGTCAATAAGCTTGCCTCCGAATTCTCCATAGATTGCATGAAGGTTTAATCTTTGTTTCCCGGGAAGAAGCGACATTACCTTATCCAGATCAGATCTCATCTGTTCAATGGATTTTGCTTTTCCTGGAAAATTGCCGGTAGCCTGAATACCACCCCCGCCGAGAACTGAACCTGGTTTTTCAAATCCGCCGACATCATCCGTCTGCCAGCAATGCAAACTGATATTAATATTATCCAGTTCAGCAAGAACCTTGTCGGTATCAACTCCTATGGCAGCATATTGTTCTTTTGCCAGTTGATATGATTTTTCAATGACTTCTTTTTTCATATTATCTATTGTTTCGAATAATTAATCCACATTTAATGTCTTCTTAACATGTTGTTATACAGCTATGTATCTCAAACATTGTTTTGCTTTCTATTTTTATCCCCATCCCTCCAAGGGGGGCTAAATTTTTTGTTTTGTTTATCGCAGATATTAAATCTTCAATATTCTACCGCATTTACCCCCCTTTAGGGGGCCAGGGAGGCAAACTTATTTCATATAAAAGACCTGCTCAAGGGGAACGGTTACAGGAGAGTTATCAGGATTTGTTTCCATAACGTCAGCCATAAATTTCCACCATTTTTTGACAATTTCAGTTGTTCCAAGATCCTGCGAAGAGCTCTCTCCTGATTGTTCCTGATATGCAAAAAGCGAGTTTGATTCTTCGTCAAGGAATATGGAATAATTTCCGATGCCTTCATTTTTTAATAGCTGCACCAGTTCGGGCCATATTTCATCATGACGCTTTTTGTACTCCTCTTTGAATCCGGGAAAGAGCTTCATCTTAAATCCAAATCTTTTTGTTTCCATATTTCTTAACCTAATTTAACAACAAATGTTGAAAGTATTAATAAAATAATTCCTAGTGATAAGACAATGAGCGTAGCACGTTTTACTCCTTTCCATTCATTCAGAAAGATTCCCCATATGTTACTTATTGCTATGTTCAGAGCCATAAGTATACTCCATCCGAAAACAGCCATACCCTGCGGAAGATTACTCGAGCCCATTCCAAAAAAATGGAATTGAAGAAACCATAAGAACCCGGCAAGAAATGTAAAAAACAGATTATTAAGAAGAATACTCCGTGATACTGTATAATAATCTTTATAAGTTTTATTCTTAATATTAAGGTAACCACAATAGATCAGGTTTGTTATGAATCCGCCCAGAAGAATAAAAATCAGGGATGGATTCTTCTGGAAAAGCGGATTCGTTCCGTGGGCAAGAGCAACTGTTTCAATAGGCTTACCCGATTCAAACCCAAAATTAAAACAGGCACTCATAATACCTGCGAAGACAGCAATAAAAATACCCTTTTTAAGCGCAAATTCTTTTACTGCAGCTTTCTTTTCCTCTTCGGTCATCTCTTTACTCTTGAGAGAACCCGCATAACCAATAACTGCAATTCCCACCACAGTTATTGACACACCCACAATTGTTAGTATGCCTGCTGATGATGAAAAAAGGTTATCTCCGGCTATTACAGGAGGTATTAATGTTCCGAAGGCTGCACACAAACCTAATGCTATACTCTGACCCAATGCCACTCCCAGATATCTTATACTTAAGCCAAAAGTAAGACCTCCAAAACCCCATAATGCACCAAAGAACATTGCCATAAGCTTTGCAGAAGACGGCGCCTCATGAATAATCGGCATAAGTTCGCCTTTCGGAACAAAAATAAAGGCGAACAGTATAGGTGCTATCAGCCATGCAGCAACACCCTGGCTTATCCAGTATGATTCCCAGGCCCATAACTTAACTTTCTTGAATGGCACATAGAAACTTGCAGCGCCAATACTTCCCAACGCTATCAGTAAGATGCCTGTAATTGGATTCATATGAAAATCTTTAATGTGAGTGAACTGCAATTTATAAACTTTCGCGTATCAAAAAGACTTTTAAGTTATTTTTTTATTCAGACATTTTTTTATAATCTTGATTCTTAATACCAAAACTCTAAAAATCATGAAATCACTCAGTCTTGCATTTGTTTTGCTGTTAATTTTCGGAGCAGTATTTGCCCAGGATCTTTCAGTAAAGGATTTAACTGTAAATCATAAGGTTAATCCCATCGGAATAGATAGCAAACAACCCAGATTCTCCTGGAAGATAAATGGAACCGGACATAATATTATGCAAACTGCATATTCAATCCGGGTCGCTTCTGATGAAAAAATTTCCTCTTCAAAAATTATATGGCAGTCAGGGAAGGTTGATTCTGATGAATCTATTCTTCAGAACTATAATGGACCAGATCTGAAATCAGGACAGAGATATTTCTGGCAGGTAAAAATATGGGACAATAATAAAAAAGAAACAAAATGGAGTCCGGTAGCATATTGGGAAATGGGCTTTCTGTCACATTCTGACTGGAAGGCAAAATGGATTGAGATGGATGGTGACACCATAAGATACTCTCCCTCACCACATTTCAGAAAAGAATTTCAGCTGGACAAACAAATAGCATCGGCAAGAGTCTATGTGACTTCCCATGGTTATTATGAGTTACAGTTGAACGGGAAAAAAGTCGGTGACCAGGTTCTGACACCGGGATGGACATCTTATGGCAAAAGACTTCAATATCAGGTATACGATGTTACAGACATGCTGGTGAATGGAAATAATGCAGTTGGAGCAGTACTTGGAGACGGCTGGTACAGGGGGACTCTCGCATGGGGAAACAATTGGAAAAACTATGGCAGAAGACTCGGAATTCTCTTTCAGTTGAAAGTTGTTTATTCAGATGGTTCGGAGTCAACTATAATCAGCGATGAGACCTGGAAAGCAAATAATAACGGAGCCATTCGAATGAATGATATATATAATGGTGAAACTTATGATGCAACAAAAAAACTTACTGGATGGAGTAATACAGGCTATAATGACAATGGATGGCAAAAAGTGCGAATTGGTGAATATAACAATGACAACCTGATTGCATCAGAAGGAAGTCCGGTCAGAAAGATCCAGGAAATAAAACCTGTTAAAATCTTCAGAACTTCTAAAGGAAAGCTGATTGTGGATATGGGTCAGAATATGGTTGGATGGTTAAGATTAAAGGTGTCCGGCAGTAAAGGTACTGTTGTGACTTTGAGACATGCTGAAGTATTGGATAAATCCGGTGAATTCTATACTGAAAATCTCAGACTGGCAAAATGCGAGTTAAATTATACTCTTGCAGGATCCGGCGAAGAGACATACGAACCTCGATTTACTTTTATGGGGTTCAGATTCGTCGAAGTTACCGGATTTCCAGGTACCCTTACAACAGATAATCTTACCGGTGTCGTTGTTCATTCAGACATGGCGGTTACCGGTAAGTATGAAAGTTCTAATCCTTTGGTCAATCAATTGCAGCACAACATTCAATGGGGTCAGAAAGGTAATTTTGTGGATGTGCCTACTGACTGTCCGCAGAGAGACGAACGGCTTGGATGGACAGGCGACGCCCAGGCATTCTGCAGAACTGCAGCTTATAATCTGGATGTCTCTTCTTTCTTCACAAAGTGGTTAAAGGATGTTGCTGCAGATCAGAAACCTGCCGGAGAAATTCCTTTCGTTATACCTGATGTTCTAAATAAGCAGGGTTCAGATTCGTCCCAAACTTCCGCAGGATGGGGAGATGTATCGGTTATTGCACCCTGGACAATGTATATGGTCTATGGCGATAAAAATTTTCTTAAAAATCAGTACCAGAGCATGAAAGCCTGGGTTGAATATATCAGAAAAAAAGCCGGTAATAGCTATATATGGAAAGATGGAAGTGTTTTCGGAGACTGGTTGTTTTATCATCCGCCGGTAAATAATCATACTGAACCTGATGGATACACTGACCATGATTTTATAGCAACTGCATTCTACGCATATTCTTCAAGTCTTCTAGCCGAAGCTGCTAAGGCTCTGGGGAAAGACGATGATGCCAAGTTCTATTCCGAGTTGTTTTCAAAAATAAAAGAAGTATTTATAAATGAATATGTTACTAATGCAGGAAGAGTGGGCACTAATTCACAGACTTCATATGTACTGGCTCTTAAATTCAATCTCTTACCTGATAAACTCAGGAGCAAAGCAGCAGCTTTTTTAGCCGAGGATATTAAAAGCAGGGGAAATCACCTTTCCACAGGTTTTCTCGGAACACCCTATCTGTGTCATGTTTTGTCCGACAACGGATATACCGGCCTGGCTTATGAGCTGTTACTTCAGGAATCTTATCCCTCCTGGCTATACCCGGTGAAGATGGGAGCTACTACGATCTGGGAAAGATGGGATGGTGAAAAAACAGACAGTACTTTTCAGGATTCAGGTATGAACTCGTTTAACCATTATGCTTATGGAGCAATCGGCGATTGGATGTACCGTGTATCAGCAGGAATTGAAATACAGTCACCTGGATACAAACATATTCTTATTCAACCGCATCCGTCTGACAGTCTTACCTATTCCAGAGCAACTTTTGAGAGCAGTTATGGAACAATATCTTCAGGATGGGAAAGAAAGGACGGGAAAATTAAAATTAATGTAATTATCCCTGTAAATACAACTGCGACAATAACTCTGCCGGCTAACAACCAGGATAAAGTAACTGAAAGCGGAAAAGCTTTGCCGCAGAATCCATTCATAAAAGAGGTAAAGATTGTTGATGATAAACTTACAATGCAAGCTGGTTCAGGTAACTATATATTTGAGTATCTGGAACAGAAATAGCTAAATATCAGCGTGGATCTGCGTGATCTGCGGGAAAAATAAAATAATTTCCCGCAGATCTAACGGATAGGCGCAGATCTTTCTCAGATGATCATAAAATTCTTTTTTGGACTTTTTTCCAGGAATCAGTAATGAGAAAGCTTTCATCCATATAGCCTATCATTTTCATAAACTTGACCATCGGTACAGAAAATGAAAGGACTCCCTCCGGAACACAAGGTCTGGCCGATACGTCAAACATACCTATAACAGCCCTTGGTCTTGCAGAATCTTTTTCTATATACGGAAAATAGATCAGAGAACCGCATCCTGCAGCAAAAGGTGTTATGGTGCTATCAGGTTCCGCCTGATCGTAATTTGCGAGAGTGAATAATCCTGAGAGTATATCGGGAGTCGCGAAGAATACTACCACATCCGGTGTATCATTTTCATCAAGCCGATCCCATCTCTTGAAAACAATATATTTTCCGGGAATTACAAGCTTTTGTTGCTTTTTCATAAGTTCGTTAACCAGCTCCGGAGTACGGATATATCTTTCTCCTTCCATTTCATTTTCTATCCCGCATGACAGAAAATACTCAAAATTGGGACGTATTTTGTCCGCAAATCCAAGGTACCTCTTTGCTCCGCCACATTTGACTGACTCAGCGCTGAAGGCCAGGGATTCTCCAGATCTTACTTTTTGAAGCTGGCAGATAATACAGTTCCACTTCCCGGATGATGATACCAGAGTAGCATTTACCGGTTCATCAGTGTAGAAATATGTTATCGGAAGGTCAGCATCATTAAAGTACTTCTTCCATTGATGAATAAAATGATCTCTGATTTCAATCTTCATATTATTTATCTGATTAATTTTTTTCTTAATGCGAAGAACACTAAGATTAGCAAAGTACGCGAAGTTATATTCCACCTTATAATACTTTGCGCCCTTTATGTAAAATCTTTGTGAACTTTGCGGTTAATGAATTTAGTTTTTTAATTTTATTGCCCGTTAAAGATAAACAGACCTATCTGAATTTTAAAATGGATTTTTTTAATCATCATCTGGGTGAATTTGCTGCACTTCTGACTGCATTATTCTGGACAATTACCTCACTTTCATTTGAGTCTGCCAGTAATAAAATAGGATCAGTGGCTGTTAATATTCTGCGGCTGTTCATTGGTTTTGCATTTCTGAGCGTTTTCAGCCTTGTTCGAAGAGGTTTTTTGTTACCGGTTGATGCAAGCAGTGAAAACTGGATCTGGTTATCCTTATCCGGCCTGGTTGGATTTGTCGTTGGGGATTTGTTCCTCTTCAAATCATATACTATGATAGGTTCAAGGTTTTCAATGCTGATTATGACGCTGGTCCCTCCTATCACAGCCTTCTTCAGTTTTATTATTATTGGGGAACGGCTCACTCTCTATCATTATCTGGGAATGACACTTACATTTTCCGGAATCGCAGTGGCTATTTTCAGCAGGCCTGGAAAAGGTGAAAAACTTTCATTGAAACTCTCTCCAAAAGGAATTCTTTATGCTTTTGGCGGAGCTATAGGACAGGCACTGGGCCTTGTATTGAGCAAATTCGGAATGAAAAATTACGATCCTTTTGCAGCAACCCAGATCAGAATTATTGCCGGTATTTTTGGATATATCTTGTTAGTTACAGTTCTTGCCCGCTGGGGAAATGTCATAAATGCAACCCGCAATAAATCAGGCATGATATTGACCAGTCTGGGGGCATTCTTCGGACCCTTTCTGGGGGTATCTTTTTCGCTTATCGCTGTTAAATATACTGAAGCAGGTATTGCTTCAACCATAATGGCTCTTGTACCAGTATTCCTCATACTGCCGGCTATTATCCTGTTTAAACAAAAAGTTACTATACCAGAGATAATAGGGTCGTTTGTAAGTGTTGCCGGTGTAGCATTGTTTTTTCTATAGTTTAATAAAGATCTAATGAACCCTGATGAATTAAAAAATCGGAATTTTGAGAATGAATTCATTTATTCTACATCGAGAAGCAGCGGACCTGGCGGTCAAAATGTCAATAAGGTAAGCTCCAAAGTTGAACTGAGATATAACCTCCTTTTAACATCAATCTTAACGCAGGAGGAAAAAGAGATGATCTTTGTCAAACTGAAGAATAAGATCAATAAAGAAAATGAGATTATTCTGGTTTCACAATCAGAAAGATCTCAGTTAATGAATAAGATAGCAGTGACAGAAAAGTTCTATGATCTCATTTCAAAAGCGCTCACTGTACCAATAAAACGAAAAAATACCCGACCAACTTTCTCATCAAAATTAAGAAGGCTGGATTTAAAACGGAACCGGTCCGATATTAAAAAACTCAGGAAACAATCAGGAGACTCTTCCAATCTCCAGGATTGAATCAGGGCCAGATTCATACTAGCAAATCAAAAAAATCTATTCGTTTTTTTATCGATAAATCAGGCCTGTTTGTCAAAAAATAAAATCACTTTCTAAAAAATCAATAAATACCATGAAATTATTTGGTAAAAAATCGCTTTATTGCACCATTAAATCGTTTGTTTGAATGAAAATGGCATATCTTAAAGAAAAATGCTTTTTCTTGTACTGGGGATAATAATTCATTCCTGCATTTAACAAATTAAATATATACTAATAAAGCACTCATAATTCTGTTGATGGCTGACAAGATTGCAAAGGTCGGTTTTATGAAACTCTGCCATTAATAAATATATTTCTTCTGATGAGACAAATTGCGTTATTATTCCTTTTCATAGTAAATTCATACGGTTTATTTGCACAAACAAATTTAACACTTGAAGGCAGTACTGTTAATAGTGCAATAACAGGTGCCTGGGATGGCGTTAATATATCCAGAAACCAACCTACAACTTTTATATATCGTAATAACTCAGTAACTTCTGTTAATACCTCAGGATATATGCTACAGGCCGGCGACGAAACGCCCGCAGGTTCAAATAATAATCTTGACGGAGAAATCATAACCGGCAATAAATTCATCTGGAATGGAACAGAAGATCCGACAAGTATTACACATGGGGTATTCACCGGCTATAACATAAATGCAGTATTAAAATACAACTATGTCTACAGAGCTCCGATGGGTCTTATACGAAAATCCAACGGAATGACTAATACTGCAGGCGGGGTTGCCTATAATATTGTAAATAATTCTATAGCTGTAGCCGCTGTTGCAAAGGGAATCCGAAATGTAAATTTTTATAATAATACATTTTACAGCAGTCAGATTATGTATACCGGAAGTGCGGGTACCTGGAGGGGACTTGTTGATGTTTATTCCAATACGGATAACGGACTTAACGCACCATCCACAGGAACGAAAATAAAAAATAATATTTTCTATACAAAAAATCAGATCTATAATATCTATATCTATGATGCAGCATGTTTATCCGGATTCGAATCTGATTATAATCTTTACTATTGTGAAGCGGGTACTCCGGTTTTTAATTATCTGGGTACTCCCAAAACTTTTACACAGTGGCAGGCTTTAGGCTATGACTTGCATTCCGTTATAATAAATCCGAATTTTAAAGATTTTACCGATTTTATTCCCAAGGCAAGGCTTGATTATGGAACAGATTTAGGCTCATCCTGGCAAAAAGGGCTTTCTGTTGACGCTGTCTGGGGCATAACTGATCCTGCAACTTCAAATCAGAACGGCACATGGCAGGTTGGAGCCAGAATATATTCCTCACAGGTAATACCGGTTACAAATATTTCTGTTACTGGGGCTTCCGGTATTACCACAATATCAGCTGATAAAGGAACACTTCAGCTTAATGCATCAGTTTTACCTGAGAATGCAACTGATAAATCTCTCACCTGGTCTGTTGTAAATGGATCAGGCCAGGCAACGATCACTCAGGCAGGTATTGTTACAGCAATCGATAATGGAACGATTACAGCTAAAGCAACCGCCAATGATGGTTCAGGGATCTCTGGTACTCTGTTAATAAATATTTCAAACCAGATAGTTAAAATATCCAGCATCTCAGTTTCCGGCACAGGGGGTGTATCAACTATTACTATTAATAAAGGTGTCCTTCAGCTTAATTCAACTATACTTCCGGCAAACGCTTCAAATAAGGTTTTAACCTGGTCTCTTGCCAATGGCACCGGACAAGCGACAATCAGTACAACAGGGCTTGTGACTGCCATCGATAATGGAACCGTAACTGCCAGTGCAACAGCGACTGATGGTTCAGGAGTTTCCGGTTCACTTGTTATTACTATATCCAGGCAGATAATCCCCGTAACAGGGATAACTATCGCCGGGGCAGGCGGGTTAAATTCGATTGCTGCTGATGACGGATCACTTCAGTTAATTGAGACTGTTTTGCCTGTAAATGCCAGTGACAAATCAGTTTCATGGTCTGTTGTAAATGGCACGGGGCAGGCTTCAATATCCGTTACCGGAGTTATGACTGCAATTGCGGATGGTACAGTCACAGCCAGAGCGACAGCTAATGACGGCACAGGAATATTTGGTACAATTGTTATTACAATATCTAATCAACTGGTTAAAGTAACAGGGATAACAGTCACCGGTTCAGGAGGGTTAGCAGCCATCACTTCAGATAAAGGATCTCTTCAACTGACAGAAACAGTATTACCGGCAAATGCAACAAATAAAACAGTAACATGGTCGCTGATCAATGGTACAGACATAGCCAGCATCAATGCATCAGGACTTGTCTCCGCTGTTGACAATGGCACTGTAACAGCCAGAGCGCTTGCAAATGACGGAAGCGGAATTTATGGTACAATGGTAATTACTATTTCCAACCAGTCAGTAGCTGTCAGTGGGATAACAGTAACAGGGACCGGTGGAATTAATTATATAAATACCGATGACGGAACACTTCAGTTAAATGCTATTGTGTCTCCCATCAATGCAACAATTAAGTCAGTTACATGGTCATTGGTTACAGGAACCGGTGAGGCTTCCTTAAACTCCACAGGACTTCTGACAGCAGTAAATAACGGAACAGTAACTGCCAGAGCGACTGCTAATGATGGCACAGGCGTCTCCGGCTCTCTGATAATTAATATTTCTAACCAGGTAATACCTGTAACAGGAATAACGATTAGCGGAGCTGGTGGAGCAACATCGATTACTGCTGATAATGGAACACTTCAATTGAGTGTAACAATTCTTCCCCTGAATGCTACAAATAAAGGCGTTACATGGTCTCTTGTTAATGGTACCGGGAAAGGTACCATCAGTTCAACTGGACTCGTAACAGCTATTGATAATGGGACTGTAACTGCCTGGGCAACAGCAAATGACGGCTCAGGCATTTTTGCATCCATAAATATTACTATTTCTAACCAGATAACACCTGTATCAGTAATTAGTGTTTCCGGAACAGGAGGAGCAACTATCATCGCCACAGAAAATGGATCTCTCCAGCTGATTGCACAGGTATTACCTGTAAATGCCACAATCAAAACTCTTTCCTGGTCAATTGTTAACGGAACAGGACAGGCTACTATAAATTCCTCAGGTTTGGTGACTGCGGTAATGAACGGAACTATAACAGCCACAGCAACAGCAACGGATGGGTCAGGAATTTTTGGATCACTATTAATCACTATTTCGACAGGCATGATACCCGTTGAAAGTATCAATGTCACCGGACAAGGTGCCCTGACAAGCATATCGACTGATAATGGCACTCTTCAATTGAGTGCGGCAGTATATCCTGTGAATGCCACCCAAAAAGCCGTGATCTGGTCTATTGTTAATGGTACTGGTCTAGCTTCTATAAATGCTTCTGGTCTTGTTACAGCGATCTCTGATGGAAGTATTACCGCAAAGGCTACTGCTCTTGATGGCTCCGGTGTGTATGGTACACTAGTAATAAACATTTCAAATCAGATGGTCCCAGTAGCAAGTATCACCGTCACCGGATCAGGCGGGGCATCAACTATTTCAATTGATAACGGAACTCTTCAGCTCAGCGCAGTTATCCTGCCTGCAGATGCAACAAATAAAACTGTTACCTGGTCAATCATCAATGATAATGGAGCAGCTTCGATAAATTCCACCGGTCTTTTGACCGCTATTAAAAATGGTACTGTAACAGTGCGCGCAACGGCTAATGACGGATCGGATGTATATGGCACAATTTTAGTTTCTATTTCCAGCCAGATACTCCCTGTATCAGGAATAACTGTAACCGGAGAAGGTGGTATATCGGCGATTACAACTGACAAAGGTGCTCTCCAGATTAATGCTGTAGTACTGCCTGCTGATGCTACAGATAAGACTGTTACCTGGTCGGTTGTCAATGGAACAGGACAGGCAACTATAAGCAACACCGGACTTCTGACCGCAGTCAGAAATGGTAATGTTTCAGCCATCGCCAGTGCAAATGATGGCTCCGGAGTTACTGGTTCTGTCATAATTACGATCTCAAACCAGATTGTGCTTGTAACAGGTGTTACCATATCTGCACAAGGTGGTTTAACTACAATCACAAGTGACAATGGAACTATTCAGCTCCAGGAAACAGTTCTTCCTTCAAATGCAACGGATAAGTCAGTAACATGGTCGATTGTAAATGGCAACTCACTGGCTGCAATAAATAATTCAGGTCTTGTTACTGCTGCTGATAATGGTATTGTAACTGCGAAGGCTACCGCAAATGATGGTTCAGGTGTGTATGGTACGATAACAATCAACATTTCAAACCAGGTTGTTCCCGTAAATGGAATTTCTGTTCTCGGGGCGGGAGGTTCAGTTGCAATTGCTAATGACAACGGGTCGCTTCAATTAACTGCAGAAGTAATGCCTGTAAATGCAACTGTTAAATCGGTAACCTGGTCGCTGGTTAATGGTACTGGCCAGGCAATAATTAATACTAACGGCCGTGTTACAGCTATTGATAATGGTACAGTTACAGCGAGAGCAACTGCTAATGATGGCTCAGGAATCTTCGGCACGCTAATAATTACGATTTCGAACCAGTTAATTCCGGTAACTTCTGTCTCAGTAACAGCGCCGGGAGGAATTACATCTATCACGACTGATAATGGTACGTTACAACTTAATGCTCTCATCCTTCCCTCAAATGCAACAAATAAAACACTTACATGGACTGTTGTGAATGGTACAGGCAAAGCCATGATCAGTTCCACAGGACTGGTTACTGCTGTTGATAACGGGACTATAACAGCAGTAGCAGCTGCAAATGATGGTTCCGGTATTTATGGAAATATCGGTCTTACTCTCTCCAATCAGATTGTAACACTTACCAGCCTGGTCGTTACCGGATCAGGCGGGGCCTCAATTATTACTGCTGACGGAGGGTCACTGCAACTGTCAGCTGAAGCATTACCGTCAAATGCCACGAATAAATCTGTCACATGGTCTATTGTTAATGGTACCGGGAAAGCAACTATAACTTCTGCTGGTCTGGTAACAGCTATTGATAATGGCACTGTAACAGCCATTGCGATGGCAAATGACAACTCAGGATTAACAGCGAGCCTAATTATAACTATTTTTAATCAGGTCATACCTGTTACAGGAATCATTGTTAAAGGAACAGGCGGCTTAACAACTATAACTTCAAATTATGGGTCACTGCAGCTTAATGCAACGGTCTCCCCTGCAAATGCAACTGATAAAAGTGTAAATTGGACTATCGTGAATAGCACAGGACGAGCTTCGATAGATGCCTCAGGACTTGTAACAGCTTTGAATAACGGAACGGTCACAGTGATAGCTGCAGCTAATGATGGGTCAGGAACTATTGGAACTATGCTGATCACAATTTCCAATCAGGCCGGACCTGTCACTTCCATTGCTGTTTCGGGATCCGGCGGTTCAACAAGTATAACAGTTGATGATGGATCACTTCAACTCGTTGCAGCCGTATTACCTGCAAATGCTACCGTTAATACAGTCTCCTGGTCATTTATAAATGGTACTGGAATCGCCAGTATTAATTCTGCAGGTCTCTTAACTGCTGTTGATAATGGTACAGTAACAGTAAAGGCAACTGCGAAGGATGGGTCAGGTGTTTATGGCACTTTAGTTATTACAATTTCCAATCAGTTGGTGCCGGTGAAAGTAATAATTGTAACAGGAGCAGGAAACTCAAATACTATTACAACTGATAATGGATCACTTCAGCTGAATACAACAATAACTCCTTTAAACGCCAAAGATAAAAGTGTAACATGGTCTATTGCTGAAGGTAGTGATCATGCTAAAATTAATAGCTCTGGTTTGGTTAGTGCAATTAATAATGGCATCATTTCAGCAAAGGCAACAGCCAATGACGGCACAGGCGTATTTGGCACATATGCTATTTCGATTTCCAACCAGATAGTGGCTGTGTCTTCAATTACCATAACCGCAGCTGGTGGAAACAACATAATCAATGCTGACAACGGTACTCTTCAATTAAGCGCATCTGTTTTACCTTCAGATGCAAAAGACAAATCAGTTAACTGGTCTATAATTCCAGGTACCGGACAGGCTGACATTAATGCGACCGGATTGGTAACTGCTGTTGAAAATGGAACTGTCACAGCTTTGGCGACTGCTAATGATGGTTCAGGTGTTTATGGAGCCCTGGACATTGCAATTTCCAACCAGAAAATACAGGTTACAGGAATCAGCATTAACGGAGAAAATGGGCAAACTTCCATTGGATCTGATCAGGGATTCCTCCGGGTAATTGCCACTGTATCACCTGCAAATGCCACTGATAATACTGTAACCTGGTCAATAATCAATGGTACAGGCGAGGCAACTGTCAATTCTGCAGGTCTTGTGACTGCCATTGAGAATGGGGATGTAACCGTGATGGCAACTGCAAATGATGCGTCAGCAGTTCATGGTACTTTAGTTATAAGTATTACCGGACACAATATATCTGTAACCGGCATAGCTATCTCTGGAGTAAATGGAGAAACAACTATAAACAATAACAATAAGAAATTACAGCTTAGTGCAACCGTTTTTCCGGATAATGCAACTGATAAAACTGTTACATGGTCTCTT
>PMIL01000061.1 GCA_003157075.1 Bacteroidales bacterium
ATACTGCTCGACAGCGGGAACCCAAAGCTAAAAATAAAGGAGCTTGGCGGCACCGGAAGAGTTCACAACTGGCAGTTAAGCAGACTGATTACTGATAAATCAAAATGCCCGGTATTTCTTGCCGGTGGGCTTAATCCTGATAATGTCCGGCAGGCGATCGAAGAGGTTCATCCATTTGCTGTTGATATCTGCAGTGGCGTGAGAACTGATGGTCATCTGGACAGAAAGAAACTTGAATTATTTATCAGAAATGTAATGTCCGTTTCTGCAATACCTCAGGAAGATGCATTTAAAAACAGTTCTGAGATTTAAAATTATTTTACGATGAATAAAAAAAACTATATCTATTCAATTGTGATACTGGCCTTTGTTATCGCAGCTCCTGTTCTTTCTGCCCAAAGCAAACAGAAATCACCGTCAAATTCAGTCTCAGGCAAGGCAATCCTGCCAACCGCCTTTAAACATATTGACATAGGAAATCCTGCAATCGCCGGAACCGTAAAAATTTTAACAGATGGCTTAGATATTATGGCAGGCGGAGCCGACATTTGGGGTCCAAAGGATGAATTCAGCTTTGCGTATATTGAATGCAGCGGGGATTTTGATCTGGCGGCACGAATAGAAAGTCTTACAGCGGCTAATCTTTATACAAAAGCAGGATTAATGGCCCGTGAGGATATGACTCCCGGCAGCAGACATATCTTTTTCCAGGTATTCCCAAACAATAACCCGAGAAATAATAATAACGGAGGATTTGAATTTCAGTATCGCCGGGTTAAGGACAGCTTAATGAAGGCTGTCTATCCGAAAAGTTCTGCAGGCACTCCGGAATTCCCTGTAGCATATCCTGACACCTGGATCAGACTGCAACGTACCGGCAACAACTTCACCGGTTTTTACAGTACCGATGGTAAAAGATGGAAAGCATATACAACCTATACTCTTGTGCTCCCGTCAAAGATTTACCTGGGATTGGCTGTTACTTCCCATGAAACGGCAAAACCTGCTTCCGCGAAGTTCAGAAATATAGAAGAATATAAGCAGTAAAACTTAACAGTATCAGGCGATGACTATTGATCACGTAGCTATCTGGACGAATCAGCTTGAGAATATGAAAGATTACTATGTCAGGTATTTTAATGGCAGAGCGAACAGGAAGTACATCAATAATGACAATCTGTTCGAAAGCTATTTTGTGTCATTTGATTCCGGATCAAGGATCGAATTAATGCATAAGCCCGGAATACCGGGGAATCTCAATGATTCTGTAGAGAAGCAATACCTGGGATTAATCCACCTCGCATTCGGTGTTGAGAATATGGATCTTGTAAACCTTAAATTAACAGAACTGGCAAATGACGGATATAAAATACTGAGGGGACCCAGAAAAACGGGTGATGGCTACTGGGAGTTTGAAACACTCGATCCGGATAATAACAGGATTGAAGTATCAGCAGTATTTAATGAATAAAATCCATTAACCACTGAGTAACACAGAGTAATCACGGAGTTTCATAGAATAAGTTTCGCGTAACAAACAAAAACACCTCCTGAATGCAAAATAAACAGTGTTAATCCGTGTTAACCCCGTGAAAATCCGTGGTTAAAAATTTTTAAATAGAATATTACTTTAATATTGATCTGGTATTTTGAAGATTATGGTAAGAATAATGCGTCATAGCGATAGTCAGAAAGTACTTGAGATTTACCGAATGGGTCTTGAAAAAAGAAATGCCACATTTGAAACTGTCGTCCCTTCCTGGCAGGAATGGGATTCAAAGCATCTTCGACATTCCAGATTCGTATCAGAAGAGGATGGCATAGTGACTGGATGGGCAGCTTTAAGTCCTTTCTCTTCCAGGGAAGTATACAAGGGAGTTGCTGAATTGAGCATTTATGTTTCAACTATTTTCCGGGGAAAGAAAACAGGCTCCGCCCTGATGGAGAAGATAATCGCTTCTTCCGAGTTGAATGGGATCTGGACCCTGGTTTCGAGTGTTTTTCCTGAAAATGAAGCTACCTTGCGACTCCATGAAAAATTTGGATTCAGGGTAATCGGCAGAAGAGAAAGAATTGCAAGGTTGGATGGCAATTGGAGAGATACTATTCTTCTTGAAAGACGAAGTTCTATAATTTTATAATATAAATCCTCACATGAAATGCTCGGTTAAACTCTGTGATCCTTTGTGCAACTCTGTGTAAGTTCTTAATTTTTTGTTACACAGAGAGTCACGGAGAAGACACAGAGAACCACTGAGTTCTGAAAGGAGAGTTACATAAATTTGATAATGAAAGAAATTGCAGCCATAATACTCGAAAATGACAAAGGTGAGTTTCTGCTCTATTTACGCGACAACAAACCTGACATTCCTTTCCCCGACTACTGGGATCTGATAGGCGGCCATGTTGAGGAAGGTGAAACACCTGAACAGGCTCTTGTACGTGAAGTAAAAGAAGAATTGGATATTGATCTGAAAGAATATACATTTTATAAAAAGTATGTGTGCCTGACCGGCGATGCATATGAAAATACCAAATACATTTACAAAGGAAGAATAAATCTGCCGATTGAAAAAGTTACCCTCCTTGAAGGAGTCCGTCCACAATACTTTACAAGAGCAGAAATTCCTGACGTTAAATTCGCCAATATCCTGAAATCAATTGTAATGGATTATATTAAAGATACTTATTCAAATTAAAAGCAGTCGATTAATCAGATGTATAAGTTCAAGGTAAACCTTATGAAAGCATTACTCCATCTTGCAATCTTCCTGATTTGTTTTTCCTGCCAGTCAGGCACAAAAGAAGCCGATCCGCTGCCTCCATCACGGTGTGATTTGAAATTTGCAGATATCTCAAAAACATGGGACGAGGCTGTACCGCTTGGTGACGGAATAATCGGAGCATTGATCTGGGAAAAGGATGGAAAACTCAGGTTTTCTCTCGACAGGGCCGATCTGTGGGATCTGCGTCCGATGGAGAATATCGGTAAACCGGAATGGAAATTTTCCTGGGTGAAGGAACAATGGGAGAAAAATACCTACGTCAATGTGCAAAAGATGTTTGATGTTCCGTATGACAAAAATCCGGCACCATCAAAAATCCCGGGAGGAGCCCTTGAATTTGACATTTCTTCACTAGGTGAAACAGAATCAGTAAACTTATACCTGAATAATGCTCTCTGCGAAATAAAATGGAAAGGGGGAGCTTCCCTTCAAACCTTTGTTAATGGACGAAGCCCTGTTGGATGGTTCAGGTTTAAAGGTATAAATTCCGGATTAATGCCTGACTTGATTGCTCCGGCTTACAACCTGGAGGGGGAATCAGGAGAAGATAGTCCGGTAACCGGCCAGGATCTGAGACAGTTGGGATATCCAAAAGGGGACATCGTCAAAGCTGAAAACTCCTTAACTTATAATCAAAAAGGGTGGGGAGGATTTCAGTATCAGATAAATGTGCGCTGGATAAAAGAGGATGATGTTATTGAAGGATGCTGGAGCATAAGTTCAGAATTTCCGGGATGGGAAAAACAGGTTGATGCATCAGAAAGGACATCCTCAGCGATTAAAGAGGGCTTCGCCACTCAGCTTGCTTCACACAAGGAATGGTGGAAAGAATTCTGGTCTCAGTCAGGCATTTCAATTCCTGATTCTGTCCTCAATAAACAATGGTACCTCGAAATGTACAAACTTGGAGCTGCAACAGGTAACGGTGCTCCGCCCATCTCATTGCAGGCAGTCTGGACAGCAGACAATGGGAAATTGCCGCCCTGGAAAGGAGACTTTCATCACGATTTGAACACTCAGCTTAGCTACTGGCCAGCCTACAGCTCAAATCACATGGAACAGGAAAAGGGCTTTATCGACTGGCTGCAAAAAAACAAGCCTGAATTTGAAAAGTATACAAAACAGTACTTCCAGGTTTCGGGGTTGAATGTTCCGGGAGTCACTACACTCATGGGCCAGCCGATGGGAGGCTGGATTCAATATTCATTCGGTCCGACAGTTTCTGCCTGGCTGGGACATCATTTTTACCTCCACTGGCGATATACTATGGACAGAGAATTCCTTGAAAAAGAAGCATATCCATGGATAAGTGAAACAGCTGGATTTCTTGATGAATTATCTATAACCGGAAAGGATGGTTTTAAAAAATTACCCCTGAGCTCGAGTCCCGAAATATTTGACAATTCACCAAATGCCTGGTTCCCTGAAATGACCAACTTTGATCTGGGTCTTATAAGGTGGACCTTTGAAAAAGCTGCAGAACTTGCTGATGAGCTCGGCAAATCGGAAGAAGCCAAAAAGTGGAAGTCAATTCTTACTCAATGGCCGCAGCTTGATATTGATCCGTCAACAGGCCTAACCTATGCCAGAGGAGTGCCTTATAACGCTTCTCACCGTCACTTTTCTCATATGATTGCCTTCAGCCCGCTTAACCTGATTGACTGGACTAAGGGAGTCAGTGATCAGCAGATTATTAAAACCTCAATTGCGAATCTTGACAAGATTGGTCCCGACTGGTGGTGCGGATACTCCTACAGCTGGCTGGGGAATATGAAAGCTCTTGCCTTTGACGGCAAAGGCGCTGCTGAAGCTTTATTGATCTTTGCTAAGGATTTCTGTCTTAAAAATAGTTTTCATGTGAACGGAGATCAGTCAGGAACCGGGAAATCGAAAATGACATACCGGCCATTTACACTGGAAGGCAACTTTGCATTTGCTTCAGGAATACAGGAAATGCTGATCCAGAGCCACACAGGGATTGTCCATGTTTTCCCGGCTGTCCCCCGGGAGTGGAAGAATATCAGCTTTTTCAAGCTCCGCACTGAAGGGGCTTTTCTGATTTCATCAACTATGAAAAACGGGGAGACAAAAGAAATCGAAATATTATCTGAAAAAGGCGGATTGCTGAAACTATATAACCCTTTTATAAATGCCCTTTTTAAATCCTCATCTCCTTCAAAATTAATTGATAATATCATTACAATAGAGACAAACCCCGGACAAAAAATCAGAATAACCAACTAATTAAATATTGTTATGAAAATAATTAAAAGTCTTCTTTCCCTCCTCCTTACCATATATGGATTAACTGCTTATTGTCAGGAATTTATTGTTAAATCTCCCGATAATAATATTGTTGTAAAAGTTAGTAACGCTGAAAAGCTGGTATATTCAGTAATATTCAAGGGAAGAACAATTATTACTCCTTCGCAGCTTGGATTCGAATTTAAAGAGGAACCGGCGCTGATGACCAATTTCTCAATAATTGATCATTCAGACAGGAACATCAATGAGACCTGGATCCCAGTGGTAAAATCTAAGCATGCAGAAATTTTAAATAGTTGCAATGAACTTCAGCTGAACCTGAAAGAAAACTCCGGACCAATGAGACAGCTGGAACTTACAGTAAGGGCTTATGACGATGGCGCTGCATTCAGATATAAACTTTTAAGGAGCGGTAAAGTTGGTGATCGTCAGATAACAAAAGAATTGACTACATTCAGTATTCCCGGTGATCCGAAAGCATGGGTGGTAGAATACGGTGGTTATGCATCTTCAAATGAATCGGAGTTTGTTATGCATCCGCTAAGTTATGTTAATGAAAAAACCATAGCGGGAATGCCATTTTTAATGGAGTACGGGGATAATACCTGGGTCGCAATTACCGAAGCCAAAATTGATAATTATGCGGCTTTTTATATTGGCACAAACGGAACTCCAAATCAACTTACAACTAAACTCGTTCCTGTTCCGGGAGAACCCGAAACTGGTGTAAAGGTCCGTTTTGCAGATGAGGTTTATACACCATGGAGGGTTATAATGATAGGAGAAAACCCCCGTACTCTTATTGAATCGGAGATTATTCAAAATCTGAATGATCCGTGTGCTGTCAAAGATCCATCGTGGATCAAACCGGGAATGTGCGCCTGGGACAACTGGTGGAGCGGTGATGTGAAAATGGAAATGCCTGTTATTAAAAAATATATCGATCTTGCTTCTTCGATGGGGTGGCCATACATGCTGGTAGACTGGCAATGGTATGGAAAGTTTAATTCGCCGGAGGCCGATATTACAAAATGGGCACCACAGATAGATATGCCTGAAATAATTCAATACGCAAAGTCTGAAAACGTCAGAATAATTGTCTGGATTTACTCAAGTGATGTTAACAGGAATTCGGCATATAAAAAGGCGTTCCCGATATATGAAAAATGGGGAGTTGCCGGGATTAAGATCGATTTTATGGACCGGGACGATCAGCAAATGGTCAACTGGTATCATGACATCATAAAATGTGCCGCCGAGAACCATCTTATGGTCGATTTTCACGGAGCTTACAAACCCGACGGGATTATCCGCACATGGCCCAATATGATTACCCGTGAAGGGGTGATGGGAAATGAATATTATAAGTTTTCAAATAAAATGAGTCCGGAACATAATGTTAAACTGGCTTTCACGCGGATGCTTGCCGGACAGATGGATTATACCCCGGGTGCTTTTCTGAATGTTACCAGAGAACAATTTAAAAACCAGACTCCTGCAGTTGTATGGAATACCCGTGCAGCAGAGCTGTCAAAGTTCGTAATTTACGAGAGCCCTTTGACAGTTGTGTGCGATCATCCTGATAATATTCTTAACCAGCCCGGTTCAGATTTTCTTAAAATTGTTCCTACAACCTGGGATGATATTAAATTTGTTGGCGGATATCCCGGAGATTATGTAGCGATTGCAAAGAGAACCGGAGATAAATGGTTCCTGGGGGTAATGAATAACAGCACCGGAAAAACTGTTGAACTAAATGTCTCTTTTCTGCCTTCGGGCAACTATGTGGCTGAGACCTGGAGTGATACAAAAAATTCTGACAAGGAACCAAAAGAGATCAAGAAAAGCATTGTCTCAATTAAGTCACCTGGTACTTTTAAAGTTATTATGGCAAAAGACGGGGGATTTGTAGGCATACTAAACAGAAAATAACAAAATCCGTTAAACTCAGAGTTGCCAGAGTATGTTACAGAGTTTCACTGAGAATACCTTTTCATCTATGTTTGAAATAACCGGATTTTATGAATTAAGGATTAAAAATCGACGGTTTTGAATAAAGAGTGGAGAAAAACGGAACAGTACCTTCTTCCTGAAGTGAAACCCACTGCAAGAGAAGGACATTATGATATCTATCCCTCATTTAGAATGGATGATAATCAGATTTCGGAAGGTTTTGAGCATCTTGCTGAATTATTTCTAAACCATGATAACATTGTCATTGATGGTTATGTTGGTGTCTACTTCGATTATTTCCACAAGAGATTAGACAGTTTTTTAATAAAACATGGGGCCAAAACTGCCTGGCAAAGCACCTCCGCTTTTTTGAAGCATCCTGATATTATTGAGAGTATGGTTTCTCCATTCCTGGGCGGAGACGATCCTGTCTTTGGGACACGAACAACTTTAACCCTTGAGGATTTTTTCGATCATGATCTGATCAGAGAAGTAAAACCCGACCGGGATTCAGACATAAATATTATCATCGGACCAGGCGCTTCGTTTGCAGGGTGGAAAGGATTGTTGATATATATTGATTTGCCAAAAAATGAAATACAATTCAGATCCCGTGCCCGCAGCATAACAAACCTCGGAGCTTCATATCCCACCGATCCGAAAGAGATGTACAAAAGGTTCTATTTTGTCGACTGGATAGTATTGAATAAGCATAAACAGAACCTGTTGCCGTTAATTGATATAATTATTGATTCACAAAATCCGGATAGGCTTCTCTGGATAGGAGGAGATGTGCTGAGGCATTCTTTATCTTTAATGAGCCGGAATGTTTTCAGAGTGAAACCATGGTTTGAACCAGGTGTTTGGGGAGGGAGCTGGATCATGAATTGTATTGAAGGCTTGAACAGGGAAGTACCTAACTATGCGTGGTCATTCGAATTGATAGTCCCCGAAAACGGACTTTTATTTGAAAGCTCAGGAAAGCTCCTTGAAGTCTCATTCGATTGGCTGATGTACCAGGAATCAAAGGCTATTCTGGGTGATTGCTTTTCCCGTTTTGGCGCAGATTTTCCGATACGTTTCGATTTCCTTGACACTTTTAACGGGGGCAATCTGTCTGTTCAGTGCCATCCTCGTCCTGAATATATGAAAAAACACTTCGGTGAGGATTTTACACAGGAGGAGACTTACTACATCCTCGACACCAAAGATAATGCCGTCGTATATCTCGGGTTTCAGGACGATATAGAGTCTTCCGAATTCAGAAAAGAACTGGACGAAAGCTTAACAGACTCAATTCCTGTCAATATAGAAAAGTTCGTTCAGAAACATAATGCATCACGTCACGATTTGTTCCTGATACCTTACGGTACAATTCACGGCTCAGGAAAGAACAATCTTGTCCTTGAAATAAGTTCAACACCCTATATATTTACTTTCAAGATGTATGACTGGCTAAGGCTCGATCTTAATGGAAAACCGAGGCCGCTGAATATTCAAAGAGGCATGGATAATCTTTATTTCGACCGGAAAGGGAGCAAGGTGAAGAACGAACTTATTTCACATCCTGTTCTGATTGATAATGGTAAAGACTGGCAGTTATATCACCTGCCGACTCATAAAACCCATCTGTATGACGTCCACAGGTACCACTTTAAAGATACAATTGAAATCAAGACAGAAAATAAGTGCCATGTATTGAGCCTGGTTGAAGGTCGGAGTATTCTGGTTGAAACCGCAAACGGGTTTTCTCAGCGGTTCAGTTATGCTGAAACTTTTGTCATTCCGGCTGCAGCCGGAAGTTATAAAATAATAAATGAATCAGATAAAGAGGCAATAGTTATTAAGGCGTTTGTAAAATGAAATATGGTTGCCCCCCCTTGAATCGAAGTTCTTTAAACTTATTTTTGTTCCCTGAAAATATAATCGATCTGATATGCTGAATTTTCTCAACATTGAAAATGTAACAGTCGCTGAGCTGACTGATAAAAAACAGGTAATTTCAGAGGTTCAGGAAATGCTTGACCTGATGGGTGATTCCGGGGTCAACAACTGTAACAGGATAATACTCAGGGAGCAAAATCTGCATCCTGATTTTTTCAGACTCCATACCGGACTCGCCGGGGAGATCCTTCAGAAATTTTCAACATATGATTTCAAACTGGCCATAATCGGTGACTTTTCTAAGTATCAAAGCAAAAGCCTGCATGACTTTATTCGTGAGAGCAATAAAGGCAACAGAATATTTTTCACTGATAATTTTGATGACGCTATTATAAAGTTAAAATCCTGAAGAATCTGAAAAATACATTTTGGAACTATTCCGAAGGGTTGGTAAAAGCCGACAATAAGCTTTATAAATTGAAACTATAACTGAAAACTTACCTTGCGGGGTAAACAAATTCAAACGTCCTGATGTTTTTCCCATTGGGACGTTTTTTTAACATCCTGAAAACAGATTAAAAGATTTTCATTTGTTCTGTTTAACTTTATGACATAAAAATATGAGCAGAAATGAAAAAACCTCATCTGAAGAAACGGTATAAAATAATTCTGGGAATATTCCTGTTTATTGCAGTTTTGCTTTTTGCAGCTCCGCGAATTACTTGCTGGTATATCGTAAAGCACAGTCATGAGCTTATCGGCCGTAAGCTGGAAATCCAGAAGATAAGAGTCAATTATTTCACGGGTACCTTTTCGGTACATGAGATTAAGCTTTATGAGTCTGATTCAAAAACTGTATTCCTGAGTCTCAATCTGTTTAAAGTAAATCTCAATTATTTGCCGCTGTTCAGAAACGAGATATTTGTCAAAAACATCTCTTTCGACGATCCGTTTGTTGAAGTTCTTCAGAATGGAGATAAATTCAATTTTTCTGATCTTATGAAAAGTGATACAGCAACTGTCTCAAAAGATACCATCCCTTCAAAACCAACAAAATATATAATTAATAATATTAAAATCAGCAGGGGTTATGTAAAATACACTGACGTTGCCCTAAACAATACCATAGCACTTAACAAACTTGACCTTCTGATTCCGGGATTTACCTGGAACAGCGATTCTACCAATCTGAATGTCAATTTCAGATTTGTTGACGGAGGGGGTCTGTATTCGAGTCTGGAGTTAAACCAGGCTGACAGCACCTACTCTGTAAACCTGAAGCTCGATAGTCTTAATCTGAGTATTATAGAGCCCTATATTAAGAGCAATATGCATATATCGGCTCTTCATGGATATCTGTCCAATGATATTAAGATTAATGGGAATATGAGAAGCGTTATGCAACTGACCATGAAAGGCATTAATCATGTGTATGACTTCAGCATGACTGATACTCTCAAAAGAACTGTGTTGTCATTTAAACAACTTGATGTTGATATTAAAGATCTTCAGCCTGACAAAAACAAGGTAAGTCTGAATTATGTCAGATTTACCAATCCGTACATCCTTTTCGAAATGATCGATTCGACTAATAACTGGCTCTCTTTAATGAAAATATCAGCAGGCTCACAGGCTGATTCCGTCAAACAGCGGGTTGACACTGTTGCCGCTTCAGCTACTGGTTCCTATACTTTCTCAAAACTGCAGATCTCGGGAGGAAAGATCAGTTTTTCGGATAAAACGCTTCGATATCCTTTCAATTACACTATTGACAATATTCAGATGGAGAGTACCCCGGTTACCGGAACAGCAGACAAACTGGCTTTCAATATTAAAGCAGGTCTGAACGGAACCGGGACTCTTGAGATGAAAGCTGTTCTGAACCCTTCAATCTATAATGATATGGATCTTAATCTGGCTATCGGTCAATTCAGGATGAGGGATGTGGATGCCTATTTCAAACACTATTTTGGTTTCCCTGTAAGAGGAGGTATTTTGAATTTTAAAACTGACAATAAGATACGACCGGAATCTCTCCTTAGTGACAACAGGATTTATTTCCGAAAATTCACTCTCGATAAATCACTGAAAACGAAAGTTGAATATCATGTCCCCCTTCGTCTGGCATTGGGCATATTGTCGGACAAAGACGGCATAATTGATCTAAAGGCTCCTGTAGAATCTAAAGGCAAAGAAGTTAAAGTCAGGAATCTTGGAAAGATGATTCTAAAGATTATCGGAAATCTCTTTGTAAAAGCCGCAGTCTCTCCATTCAATCTGCTGTCATCTTCTTACAAGGTGGATCCATCTGCTTTGCAGGAAATACGGCTTGGATTACTGGATCCTGCTCCCGACGAGAAAAATCTTAAATCAATTGACATTATTTCTGATATACTTAACAAAAAGCCTGGTCTGAATATTGATATCTACTATTGTGCCGACCGCTCCAGAGCTGTGGATTCCCTTGCCTATATGATGACAATGGAAGATTATATGAAGAATAATCAAAACACAGGTGCAAATTTGAAAAATGTGGCTGACAGTACAATTATCAAATATCTTTTGAGCAAGACTCCCTCCCTGGCTTCACAGAGCGATCATGGGCTTAAAAATTTATGCAGGAACTTCATAGGAACAGTTAAGGTTGAAACTAAACTTGATTCAATAAAAGCGCTTCAGATAAACTTCATTGCCAACTATCTTAGCCATGATAAGGTTATTCCTGCGGAACGGTTTAAAATAATTCCACTGGCGCCGGATACTATAAAACCTTCTGGGAATTATCCTGCATTCAGGACCTATTTTACTGAAGGTGGCGAAAAGCAGTAATGAAGAGATTATGGTAACAATTCGTGCTATTTATATTTTTCATCCTTAGCCTTTAGTGACAGGAAACCTTCCGGCATCGGTGATTCCACAGAGATCATATTCCCATCAACAGGATCAGGAAATGAAATAGAGCAGGCGTGAAGTCTTACACGACGCTTAAAATCAGATGATGCACCATATTTACGATCACCCACAATAGGACATCCTATATCGGATAGATGCACCCTGATCTGGTTTTTGCGTCCGGTTTCAGTTCTTATATCGAGAAGTGTATAATTGTTTAAAGTCTTTATTGTTTTATAATGGGTGATTGCAAATTTTGCATCCGGCATTTCTTTTACGGAATGCATTTTCATGGCGCCATCCTCTTTCAGCCAGCTCCTGATTGTACCTTCGGGATTTTCAGGAGCACCTTCAACCAGTGCAAAATAATGTTTCTCAGTTTCATCCCATTTATCCTTTATGATATCCATTGCTTTTTCAGATTTAGCAAGCAATAGTACTCCCGAGACTTCTTTATCAAGCCGGTGAACTACATAGGTTCTTACAATTCCTTTGCTCACGTTTTTCAAAAACTCTGAAATTATCCATTGAACACTTGAACTTCCGTCTACACTTGAAGTATTAATTCCGGCAGGCTTATCTATAACTATAACATGCTGATCTTCATATAAAACAGGAAAAGGGAGACTGGCTTTAGTTGCTATCCCGGCTTTCCCTCCGAATTCGACCGTGTCGCCTGGTATTAATTGATGTGAATGAAGAGTAACAGGTTTATTGTTTACTCTGACAGTTCCACCCTGTAAAAGTTTTTTTACCCTGGTTCTTGGTGAACCGGGATTTCGTTCAATTAGAAAATCAAAAAGAGTCTGGGGCTTATTTATGGTTGTTTTCAAGCAGTTACATGTTCATTATTTAACGGCCGAAGATATAAAAAATCTAAATCCTTTAATCTCAAAAGTCGCAAAGATTTTGCGCAAAGTTCAGTTTTCGGAACTTTATATACCTTTGTGGTTAAGCGTAAGAGTATATAGAAAGATAAAAACAGATTATCTTTGAAATTACTCTGGAAAAGTAAGCCTCAATTAATTAAAATGAAAATAAAAACAATTATTACAGGATCGACCGGTATGGTAGGCGAAGGCGTTCTTATGGAATCGCTTGAGCATCCCGATGTCGAAAAGGTTCTGGTGATAAACCGGAGACCATGCGGCGTGACACATCCTAAACTGACTGAGATCCTGCATGCTGATTTTCTTGATCTTTCTCCGGTTGCAGATAATCTGACAGGATACAATGCATGTTTTTTCTGCCTGGGTGTTTCCTCAGTAGGCATGAAAGAAGATGTGTATTATACCATGACATATACACTTACAATGCATATGGCAGGGATGCTCTCTAAACAAAACCCGGATATGACTTTCTGCTATGTTTCGGGAGCAGGAACCGACAGCACTGAAAAAGGCAGAATAAACTGGGCAAGGGTCAAAGGAAAAACGGAAAACGACCTTATGAAGCTTCCATTCAAAAAGACCTTTGCATTTCGTCCCGGATTTATGTTAGCAGCCAAAGGAGCAAAAAATGTTCCCGGATATTTTGGTGTATTCAGGGTTCTTTACCCCGCACTCAGATCTTTATTCCCAAGATTTGTAACAACCTTAAAGGAAGTAGCAGTTGCAATGATCAACTCGGTAAAATATGGATATGAAAAACCGGTTATTGAAGTAAATGATATTATTGCTCTTTCAAAAAAATAATTGTTTAAATTGCCATTGATAATCGAAATCCTAAACCAAAATAACACATTTTTATGGGCTCATCAGATTCATCAACAAAACCTTCATCCGGGTCAGTGATAATCCGGGGTATGAAAAAAGTCATTAAATGGCTCCTGATCATTATTGTTATTATCGGATTTTCTGTTATATACTGGAAGTATTTCTACACTTACAGTGAAGGTTACCGTGCAGGACTATTACAGAAATTTTCCAATAAAGGAGCTCTCTTCAAAACATATGAAGGAGAAATAATTTTAAGCAGTGTATCGAGCAACAGGGATGTGACACTTGCCTCAGAAAAATTCCTTTTCACCGTGATTAATAAATCCCTGGTAAGACAGTTTGATACTCTTCAGGGACAGCCGGTTATAGTACATTACAGACAGAAAAATGCATCTCTGTTCTGGAGGGGTGATTCACCATACCTTGTTGATAGCGTAAAAGTAAAAAGATAAATATTACCTCATTACCTTTTTGAGTATCCCGAAGACCCCTCTGATGAATGTGGCACTTGTGAGAACTTTGACTATTTCATCTCCTGGCGTCTTTACATTTCTTCCATAGGATTGTCTCGAAGATGACCCTGATGGTTGCATTTGTCCACCTGCATCTGCAGTTGTCTGTTGCATGCCTGCAACTTTTCTGTTTAGAACTTCATAGGCACTTTCGCGATCAATAACCTGGCTGTATTTCCTTACAAGATCGGAAGAATTGTTAATTGAGTCAATTTCGGCTGCGGAAAGAATATCCATCCTGCTCTCAGGAGTTCTGAGCATAGTGGCAGCCAGTGGAGAAGGAACCCCTTTTTCGCTAAGAGCGGTAACCAATGCTTCCCCGATCCCAAGACTTGTAATCGTTTCATCAGTCTTATAATATTGTGAAATAGGATAGTTCTCAGCAGAAAGCTTGATAGCCTTACGGTCTATGGCTGTAAATGCTCTGAGGGCATGCTGAACCTTAAGTCCCAGTTGAGCCAGTACTCCATCGGGAACATCCATAGGATTCTGTGTCACAAAAAATATTCCGATACCTTTTGACCGTATCAGTTTTACTATGTTCTCAATCTGGTCGAGCAAGGCCTTACTGGCCTGATTAAAAATAAGATGTGCTTCATCGATAAAGATAACAAGTTCTGGTTTTGCAACATCACCTTTTTCAGGCATCTGGCTATATACTTCAGCAAGAAGTGAAAGCATAAAAGTAGAGAAGAGCTTTGGTTTATCCTGGATATCTGTGAGACGGATGATACTGATATATCCTTTCCCGTTTTTATCAACTCTGAGAAGATCTCTTATATCGAATGAGAGTTCTCCAAAAAAGAGGTCCGCCCCCTGTTGTTCAAGCTCTAATATCTTACGCATTATAATTCCGGTTGTCGCAGTAGACATTTTACCATAGTCTTTTTCAATAGCATCTTTCCCTTCTTCAGTTACATACTGGACAACCTTTTTTAGATCTTTCAGGTCAAGTAATGCCAGCTGGTTATCATCGCAATATTTAAAAATCACTGCCAGAACTCCTTCCTGAGTATCATTAAGATCGAGAATCCGGGAAAAGAGGACCGGACCGAATTCGGAAACAGTTGCTCTCAGACGGACACCATCCTGCTGGGAAAGAGACATCAATTCCACAGGAAATCCTTTGGCTGAAAAAGGAAGATTTATTTTATTATGCCTTTCAGTTATAAATGGTTTTTCCTCTCCCGGTCTGGCTATTCCGCTTAAGTCACCTTTGACATCCATGAGAAGGACAGGTATTCCTTTACCGGATAACTGTTCCGATATTACCTGGAGAGTTTTGGTTTTGCCTGTTCCGGTAGCGCCTGCAATTAATCCGTGCCTGTTCATTGTTCTCAGAGGTATCTTAACCTGAGCCGCGGCAATCGGCTGACCATCGAGCATGGCACTTCCGAGAACTATACTGTCACCACTGCAGGCATAACCATTATTGATCTCTGCTGTAAAAGCTTCTTTCCTGTCCATAATCTGAAATATTAATCTGTTTTTACCTGAAAACTTCTTGCGCAATTTAACAGTTTATATGAAAATTACACAAATTTCATATGTAAATATTTAATTTATTTATCTTGAATATATTCAACCGGAAGACATTAATGCTCACATTATCAGTCTTTTGAAAATCAATAAAAAGCTAAAAGACAATTTATCTAAAAAAATATTATTTCTATTTAGTTAAATTGCATTAAACAAACAGAAATGTTTATTGTTATTTTTAGGATAGTTGACGTTAAACAAAAAAACAAATTTTATGCTTGAACAATTAATTAATTCCCTTAAATCGGAAGTGGGGGGGCAATTTGCCGGTCAGACAAATCTTCCAGCTGGTCATACGGACCAGATATTTTCAATCATCAGTAATGTTGCTAAGAGTGAGGTAACCAGGCACATTCTCAGCGGAAAACTTTCAGATGTAATGAGTCTTTTCTCAAAAAGCCCCAATTCAGAAGGAGCAAATCAGCTTCAATCTAACATCTCTTCAGGGGTTGTTTCCGATCTCACCAGTAAAATGGGTCTTTCTCCTGAAATGGCAGGCAATATAGCTTCAACAGCTTTACCGGCCCTGCTTGAAAAAATAACAAATCATAATAGTACAACTCCGGATGATGATCCTTCGCCACTTCATGAGCTCTTCGGCACCGGCGGGGAAAGTGGAATTTTAGGATCTGCAAAGAATCTTCTTGGCGGACTCCTAAATAAATAATATCTAAAAATATTTTTTTTAAGTAATTGATTTTAATTAGTTTTGAAAATTAATGTTTCACGATAAACCTGAAATTTATGGCAAAATTTGAAGTTTACCAGAGCGGGAAAAACAATGAATTCCGCTTTCGTCTGAAAGCCGGCAATGGCCAGACTATCCTTAGCAGCGAAGGATATACGTCTAAAGCAGGATGCCTGAATGGCATTGAGTCGGTGAAGAAAAATTCTTCTGACCCCAAACGTGTTACCAAAACCACAACACCAACCGGAATGTTCCGGTTTGCTCTTACAGCAGCTAATAGTCAGATAATTGGGACAAGTCAGAATTATAAAAGCGAAAGCGGCAGAAACAATGGCATTGAATCAATAAAAAAGAATGCCATAAAAGCTGATATCAAGGAGGTTGCCAAGTAGGTATCTTCTGATTGCGCATTTGCAACTACAACACAGCCATGACCTTATGGCTGTGTTGGTTGACTAAAAAATTTAAAATACTTAAACCTAAATTATATGAGAAGAAAATTCTTTGCTATAGTATTGCTGTTTACATTATTCACGGTTCTAACCTACAGTCAGGTCACCGATACTGAAAAGACACTAAGGACTCAGCATGCCGATTCTACTCAGGGTTGGAAAAGAGGCGGAGTATTTGCCTTAAACCTCGCACAAACATCGCTGACTAACTGGTCAGCAGGAGGCCAGAATTCTTTTGCAGTAAACGGAATGATCAGTACTTTTGCCAACTATAAAAGAGGTAAAAACGTATGGGTCAACTCACTGGATCTTGGATACGGAGTTTTGAAACAGGGAAGCGCCGGATACAGAAAAACGGATGATAAATTCGATTTCCTGTCAAAATACGGATATGAAGCTTTCAAAAACTTCTACTACGCAGCGTTGCTGAATTTTAAAACCCAAATGGCACCCGGTTATAAATATGACGATGCAGCTTCCACAAAGACCAAGATCTCAGATCTTTTTGCACCTGCTTATCTTTTGTTAGCTCTAGGGTTAGATTATAAACCATCAGACCATTTCAGTGCTTTTATTGCACCTCTGACAGGGAAAATTACCTTTGTTAATGATAAGCAACTGTCTGATGCAGGAGCCTTTGGAGTAACTCCAGGAAAAAAATCATTGAGCGAATTCGGAGGATATCTTCGAGCAATCTACACCAAAAATGATTTTAAAAGTGATTTTCTGAAAAATGTTACATTTACTACAAAGATCGACCTGTTCTCTAATTATATCAAAAACCCTCAGAATGTTGTAGTAAACTGGGAAACTCTGATAGCCTTTAAAGTGAATAAATTTATTTCTGCCAATATAAATACNNACTTAAACCTGAAATTATGAAATTTATTGATGATTTTAAAGCATTTGCCATGAAAGGTAATCTTATTGACATGGCAGTTGGTATCATTATTGGTGCAGCTTTCGGCAAAATTATTTCTTCTTTTGTTGCCGATGTGGTAATGCCTCCTCTTGGATTGTTAATCGGCGGTGTGAATTTTACCGATCTGAAAGTCGTTCTAAAGTCAGCTGTTGATGCAACTCATCCAGCAGTTACATTGAATTATGGGAATTTTCTACAGGTAACTTTTGACTTTCTGATAGTTGCTCTGGCAATATTCCTGGTTCTCAAGGCTATACTAGCTGCTAAGAAGAAAGAAGAAGCTGCTCCTGCAGCTCCTCCTGCTCCGACAAAAGAAGAAACACTCCTTACAGAGATCCGCGATCTGTTGAAGAAATAATCTGACAGGAGATTGGGTTTCCTTGTTATCGTATTTTATTAAATCATATTTGCAATGGTAGGGACGTTGAATGCAACGTCCCTACATCTTTTTACACCTGGCAAGCAACGTTCCTGCATTTTTTCTGACAATAACAGTGTTTTTGCTTTTAATCAGATAAATTTACCAGGGAATAAAATGAAAAAATATTTTAAATAACCTATCAACAAGCCTGGTGATGAGAATTATAATATCGATTGCAATTATGTCATATGTCTTATTAAACAGTTCCGGTAAGAAAAATGACACAGATCTTTTGGTTTCACAAATCAAATGTGCCGGTTTGGAAAATCCAGCCGGTATAGGTCCGGTTCCGGATTTCAGCTGGATACTTACATCTTCTCACCGGGGACAAACTCAAACTGCCTACCAGATAGTTGTAGGGTCGGATAGTGATTTTGCAAAGAGCAATCCTGGTACATTTTGGGATTCAGGAAAGATCCTCTCCGTCGAATCTTCCTGGATCCAATACAATGGCTCTTTACTTGCAAGCTCGAAAGAATATTTCTGGAGAGTTCGGGTTTGGGATGATGATGGCAAACCATCAAATTGGAGCAAAACAGGAAAATTTGTCACAGGGTTATTTGCAAAAAAAGATTGGAACAAAGCACGATGGATAGGATATGAAGAAATACCAGATTCATTATTATTGGTACCTGGCGTTCATGGCAATGGCGATAATCTTGGAAATGTTGCAAAAAAAAGAACAATAGTACCATACTTCAGAAAAGAATTTCAGGTTAAAAAGAAGATCGTGAAGGCGTATGTATTCGTTAGCGGACTTGGTCAGTATGAATTATTCATTAATGGAAACAAAATCGGAGATCGGTTTCTGTCACCCGGATGGTCAGATTACCGCAAAAGCTGTTTTTACAACACCTATGAAGTAACTGAAAATCTGAAACACGGCTTGAATGCTATCGGCACAATAGTTGGAAACGGGTTTTATAATATTAACAGAGAGCGTTACAGGAAACTTGTTATAGCTTATGGTGCTCCGAAAATGATACTCAAGCTTGAAATTCAATACAATGATGGCTCAAATGATATTGTTGTAACTGATGAATCGTGGAAAACATCCCCCTCTCCTGTTACATATTCAAGTATCTATGGCGGAGAGGATTATGATGCAAGACTGGAAAAAACCGGATGGGATATTGAAGGGTTCAAAGACGATTCCTGGAAACAGGTTCAGCTGGTAAAAGAGCCAGCAGGGATTCTCAGATCTGAGACGGATTATCCGGTTAAGATTTCCGAAATTATGGATAACAAAAAAATATACTCCCGAAAAGACAGTGTCTTTATATATGATTTCGGGCAGAATGCCTCCGGAATAATAAAAGTAAAAATCAAAGGAAGGAAAGGTCAGGAAGTCCGCTTCACTCCGGGTGAACTTCTTGGAGAAGATTCACTTGTGACTCAGGAGGCTACCGGTAAACCATATTTTCTCTCATATATTTTAAAGGGTGAAAATGAAGAGATCTGGATGCCGCGTTTTACCTATTATGGATTCAGGTATGTGCAGGTAAGCGGGGCAGTTCCAAAATTATATCCCAATCATAGTAATCTTCCGGTAATAAACGAATTACATTTTTTACATACCCGGAATTCATCTCCGGAAGCAGGTACTTTCAAATGTTCAAATGAACTTTTTAATTCAATTTACGAACTTATCAAATGGTCGGTAAAAAGCAATCTGGCCAGTGTGGCAACCGACTGTCCGACCCGGGAAAAGCTGGGGTGGCTGGAACAGAGCCATCTGATGGGTAACTCTGTAAAATTTATTTATGACATTCATAATCTTTACAATAAGGTTATAGATGATATGATGGAGGCACAGCTTGAAAACGGACTTGTCCCGGATATAGCGCCTGAATACGTGCCATTTGTTGAAGGATTCCGCGATTCCCCTGAATGGGGAAGCGCTTGTATCATACTCCCATGGGATATGNNCGAAATTTCCAGGGGAGGCACAACTTACGCCTAAAGCAGTGACAGCCACCTCTATCTTTTTTTATGATGCAAAACTGCTGGGAATGATGGCAGAGCTGATCGGGGAGAAAGAAGATTCCGGAAAATATGGCAAAATGGCTGAAGAGATCCGGAAGGCATTCAATTCAAAGTTCTTTAATCCGGTTACGAAAACATACTCGACAGGAAGTCAGACAGCCTTCGCAATGCCTCTTTTCTTCGGGATGGTTGATGACAGCATCAAAAGTGATGTGGTAAATAATCTCATTAAATCAATAAATAATAATGACAAGGCTCTTACAGCCGGAGATATAGGGTACCGTTATTTGCTGAGAACCCTGGAAGAAGCCGGACAATCACAGCTTATTTTTGACATGAATTCTAAAACAGATGTTCCCGGTTATGGATACCAGCTTTCAAAAGGGGCAACATCTTTAACTGAATCGTGGGCAGCTCTGAAATATGTTTCCAATGACCATATGATGCTTGGACATCTTATGGAATGGTTTTACAGCGGACCAGGTGGAATAAGGCAGGTTACCGGATCATCATCTTATAGTAAAGTAATGATCAAACCTGAGCTTGTAGGCGATCTTACCTGGGCCGAAACCACTTATAATACTATTCATGGGGAAATCACATGCAACTGGAAGAAAGAAAAAAATAATATCCTGATGAATATTAAAATCCCGGTTAACTGCACTGCCATCATATCGATTCCCCAGACTGATCCGGATAAAATTTTTGAAAATGAAATGCTTATCAAACAGTCAAAAGTTGTGAAAATTATTGAAGTCTCAGCAGGAAGAACACAATGCGGGATTCCATCTGGTGAATATAACTTCAGGGTAACTATGCCGTAATATAATATCTTTATGAAAACATGAACGGAAAATGGGACAAAACGGATTATTCCAAGTCTTTAGTTCAACATCTGAATTATTTTTAAGAATAAACTGAGATGACCTTGAAAAAATCGGCAGTAATTATCGGAGCTGGGATAGGAGGAATTGCTACAGCAATATACCTCGCCAAGAAAGGATATTATGTATCTGTTTTCGAAAAGAACTCATCACCGGGGGGAAGATGCGGCCAGTTGATCCGGGATGGACACCGTTTCGACCTGGGCGCAACAATGCTAATGATGCCTGAAATATATCGTGAGATATTTGATTCACTTGGTATCCCGTTATTTGAAAAAAACGAAATAAAACCCCTGGACAATCTGTACAAAATCTATTTCGACAATAATGAGATAATAACATTTACGACTGATAAGGAGAAAATGAAACTCCAGCACGAAAAGATCGAACCCGGCAGTTATGAAAAATCCCGGAAATATGTTGCAGACGGGTACGAAATTTTCCAGATTGGTATCAATAAGCTTATAGGACGGAACTTCGATAATGTTTTCCAGTTTGCCAATTTCAGGAATATCGGCATGCTGATAAAACTTAAAACATATATTTCGAACTGGAGATATGTAAAAAGATTTTTTAGCAATCCGCATTTGAGAATGGCATACACTTTCCAGAATATTTATGTCGGACAGAGTCCCTTCAGCTCTCCTGCTCTCTTCTCAATGGTTCCCGCTGCCGAACTTACTGAAGGATCCTTCTTTCCAATAGGCGGAATGTTCACAATTGTTGAGACATTGCTGGCAGAGGCAATCACTGCCGGTGTCAGCTTCAGTTACAATAAACCAGTAAAGAATATCAGGGTAAGCGGCAAAAAAGCAGAAAGTATAATCCTTGAAGATGGCTCAGAGATCAAAGCGGATGTTGTGGTCGCGAATGCGGATCTTCCGTATGTCTATCGGAAATTATTGCCGGAAAAGGGAAAATCCAGACGCCTTGACAGGAAGAAATATTCATGCTCGGCGATCTGTTTTCATTGGGGGCTCGATAAGACCTACCCTCAGATGGGCCATCATAGTGTTTTCCTCTCAGACGGATTCAGGGAAGGACTCGATCGGATCTTTAAGGACAAATCTATAAGCGACCATCCAAGTTTTTATATACATGCCCCTGCCAGAACCGACCCCGCAGCTGCACCTTCAGGTCAGGATACACTGTCATTTATTGTAGGATCCGGACATGTAGACAAGATGAAAAAACAGGATTGGGATAAACTGAAGAAGAAAACACATACTGCTGTTGTTCAGAGGCTGAAACAACTTGGCCTTGAGGATATAGAAGACCATATCAAATTTGAAATCTGTTATACACCTGAAAGCTGGGAGAATGCTTGCAACATAACCAGAGGATCAGTATTTGGAAGCCTTGCTCATAATCTCATGCAGATGGGTTATTTCAGACCGCACAATCAGCACAGCCGGTATAAAAATTTGTTTTTCGTGGGGGGAAGCACTCACCCGGGCAACGGGATCCCAAACGTACTTCTGTCAGCAAAGCTCACAGCTGAAAGAATACTTAAAAACTAATATCTTTACAATATCAGATTTAAATTAATGAGTTCACAAAAAGATAAGTTTTTAGAAATATTCAATTCTATCGATTTCCAAAAAATTAAGGATCATCCGAATATCCTTGTTGCTGCAAACTTTTGGGATGAAGACAGATTCTGCGCCGCAAAAATTTGTTATAAGTTCATGCGCGCAATCGATGACTTGATTGATAATCATAAGGCCAAGAATAAACTCATTGAACCCAATGAGAGAAAAGAATTTGTGGCCAATGTTGAGGACTGGCTTAAAATGATTATTGTCTCAAAAGAGTGTAATGCTCTGGAAGAAGAACTTCGGGAAACTGTTAATAAATTCAGGATCCCGTTATGGCCAATGGAAGCATTCGCAAAATCTATGATCTATGATATCAATAACGATGGGTTTCCCTCTCTTGATACTTTTCTTGAATATGCAGGAGGGGCATCGGTTGCTCCGGCTTCAATTTTTGTCCACCTTAATGGTCTTCAGAAATTAAATGGCCGGTATGAACCGCCGAAATTCGATGTAAAATGGGCAGCAACACCATGTGCTATTTTCAGCTATGTCGTTCATATAATCAGGGATTTTCAGAAAGATCAGTTAAATAACCTGAGCTATTTCGCTGATGATCTTATTATCAAATATGGCCTGAACAGAAAAGAACTCAGGGAATTTGCTGATGGTAAACCGGTTAATGAAAACTATAAAAACCTGATCAGGCATTACTATATTCTGGCGGATGAGTATCGCCTGAAAACATGTGAGATTATAAAAGGAATAGAACCGCTCCTTGAACCCAGGTATCAATTATCCCTTGAGATTATTTTTGATCTTTATCTGATGGTTTTTGAAAGGATCGATCTTAAGAATGGGCAATTCACCACTGAAGAGCTTAATCCAACTCCCGAAGAAACAAGAGTCAGGGTATTAAAAACAATTATGAATTTTAAGGAGAATTAAAAGCCTCGGGAAAGAAGCAATATTCACTTTTTAATTCTCCGACCGTTTGCTGGTTATTCTCAATTCGTCAATTTTTAACTTGCCGTTGTAAGGTTGGACAGGAGTGAAAACAGAAAAACCTGGAACAATATGAAGATCAATATATTCTGGTTCCGAAGAGATTTGAGGCTGGATGATAACTCTGCATTGAATCATGCTCTGGCTGAAGGCATTCCAGTGATGGCTCTCTTCATATTTGATACAGTAATTATTGATGAACTTCAGGCAGACGATCCGAGGATTAGTTTTATCTATGAAACACTATCAGGTATCAACAATCAGCTTCTTAAATCCGGCAGTTCTCTGCTCATTTTAAAAGGTGATCCGGAGATTCTTTGGAGAAAGCTGATTAAAACTTATGATCTGAATGCTGTTTATATTAATAAAGACTATGAACCCTACTCTTCTTCAAGAGATTTAAAAGTTGAATCAATACTCCGGCAAAAGTCTGTAACCATGTACAGATTTAAAGACCAGGTAATTTTTGAAGAAAAAGAGATCCTGAAATCCGATAATAATCCTTATACTTTGTTCACACCTTACAAAAACAGGTGGATGCAAAAGTTTCAGGTTACATGGAAACAGGAACAGTATTCAATTGGAACAACGGAACAAAATTATTTCAAAAATATTTTCGCATTCCCTTCACGGGAAGAACTTGGCTTAAAAAAAAGCTTGCAAAGGGTCAGGCCATTTGATCTTTCCGTAATCAGATCATACGACAGATTTCGCGATATCCCTTCTGTTGATAAAACCAGCTATCTTGGCCCGCATCTCCGGTTTGGGACTGTCAGCATCCGTAAAATTGCTGACAGGGCAATTCGCGAAAACATTGTTTTTCTGAGCGAATTGATCTGGCGGGAATTTTTTATGCAGATTCTCTTTAACTTCCCGCATGTGGTGACAGGAAATTTCAGGTCAAAATATGATAACGTCCCCTGGCGAAACAACGAATCTGATTTTGAGAAATGGAGTACTGGCCAGACAGGTTTTCCTATTGTAGATGCAGGAATGAGACAACTGAATGAAACAGGATATCTTCACAACAGGGTAAGAATGATTACTGCCGGGTTCCTCTGTAAGCACCTTCTTATCGACTGGCGTTGGGGAGAGGCTTTTTTTGCGATGAAACTTCTTGATTATGAACTTTCTTCAAATAATGGAAACTGGCAATGGGCAGCCGGAACAGGGTGTGATGCTGCGCAATATTTCAGGGTATTCAATCCGAATACCCAGCAGTTAAAATTCGACCCGAACAAAGAATATATAAGGAAATGGGTTGAAAACATTGATAAACCTGATTTTCCGCAACCTATGATAGATCATGATGTCGCAAGAAAAAGAGTGATTGAGGCATATAAATCAGGTATGAGATAATTTCAAAAATTTGTTGCATTTCGAAAATCATTTTTAAAATTTCCGAAAGAATGATGAATCTTGATTTTAACTGGAACATTAAGATATGTTTAATGTTTATATCATAAAAATCATACTTTTCAGAGAAAGCGTAATTATTATTACCTTTGCAATTCATTTGTAATCGAACAATATATGGCAATAGAGACCCTGGAACCGTTAGTTGAGATGGATGGACGACGGCTCTATTATACTTTTATCGCCGGAGCCAGAAAGGTTATTGAACATCAGGTTGAACTTAACAAAATAAATGTTTTCCCGGTGAATGACGGCGATACCGGTACTAACCTGGCTTCTACTATAAGGGCAGTGGTTGATTCTCTGCATCCGAACAAATCATACAAGATAACAGCCGACATGATTGCTGAAACTACGCTTGTCAATGCCCGTGGAAATTCAGGAATTATCTTTGCCCAGTTTCTTTACGGAATGAGCAGTGAGACTGGTAATTTTAAAACAATAACAATTAAACAATTTGCAGAGAGTATTAAAAATTCAGTTCGATACATATATGAGGCAGTCTCCAATCCGGTTGAAGGCACCATGCTAACTGTGATAAAAGATTGGGCAAATTATGTTTATGATAACAGAAACATAATAACCGACTTTAACCAGCTTTTTATCAGTTCTGTAGATGTTTTGAATAAATCACTTGTGGCAACCAAATCAAAACTTGCAGTTCTGACAAAAGCCAATGTTGTTGATGCCGGAGCCAGGGGTTTTGTTTTTTTTGTGGAAGGGATCATTGATTTTATTACAAATCGCAATCTTAAAGACCTTATTCAGGTAAAAGCCGAAACCGCTCTTTTTGAAAAGATTGAAGAATCAATTCCCGAAAAAGTCGAATTCAGGTATTGCACTGAAGCGCTAATTAAAAACAGCTCTATCAGTAAAGAAACAATACTGCCTATACTTGGAAAATATGGAAATTCGATCGTTGTGGCCGGTTCTGACAAGATGAGGCGAATACATCTCCATACGAATAATCCGGCAGGGCTTTTCTGCGAACTCAGAAATACCGGTACACTAGCTTTCCAGAAAGCCGATGATATGGTCAGACAAAGTGACGTTGTTTATAACCGGAAATGGAAGATAGCCCTTGTAACAGATTCAACCTGTGATCTTGACCAGGAAACCATTGATAAGTATCAGATAAACATGCTGCCGCTGAATGTCAATTTCGGTGAAGATAATTATCTTGATAAAATCACTATTCAACCAGAACAATTTTATACCCTTTTAAAGGAAAACAAGGACTACCCAAAGTCATCACAGGTCAATGAAAAAAGCTTTATAAACATTTACTCTCACCTGGCAACTCATTATGATTCAATAATAGCCATCCATCTGAGTCACAAGCTTAGCGGAACATATAACAGCAGCCGGAAAGCAGCGAGCGCAATAAGCAAGGAATTCAACAAACCAATTTCTGTAATCGATTCCCGGAACATATCAGGTGCACTCGGACTTGTTCTCCTGAGAGCTGCTGAGGCAATCGAAGCTGGATATTCCCATGATCAGGTGGTTAATATGGCAGAGAAGTGGACAAAAGGGGCACGTATATTCGTTAGTGTAAGAACAATAAAATATCTTGTCAGAAGCGGACGGGTATCTATGGTAAGGGGATTATTGGCAAGAATACTTAATGTTAATCCGGTCGTTTCTATCGATGGATCAGGAAAAGCAATACTTCTGGATAAGACTTTCAGCCAGAAAGCCAATATGGTAAGAGTGATGAAGCATGTTACAAAAATTAATGACGGGGGAAAAATCTGGAATTATATTGTTCTCCATGCGAACAACACTGATGCTGCTAAATGGTATTCCACAAGAATGGAAATATTAACCAAAAAAAAACCTGTCTTTGTTGTCAATATTTCACCGGTCCTTGGAACCCATGCAGGAACTGGTGCTGCCGCCGTGGCGCTTCTTTGTGACTAAATCTCCCAGGTATGAGTTTCTTCCATATCTTTTTTCTGAGTTTTCTGTTCATTATGATCATCATGACCATATTATGGTTCATCAGTGTTATTATAAGAAATGTTAGTATTGTCGATCTGTTTTGGGGCCTGGGATTCGTTCTAACAACAGCTTTCTATTTCACTAAAACTGATGGATACACTCCACGGAAAATCATTCTTATGATTCTTGTTCTGATATGGGGTCTTCGTTTATCACTTTACCTGGCCTGGCGAAATATTGGAAAAGGAGAAGATTTCCGTTATAAACAATTCCGGCAAAATTATGGAGAGAATAGGTATTGGTGGATAAGCTTTTTTCAGACTTTTCTTCTACAGGGAATCCTCATGTGGCTTATTTCTGCCCCTCTTCTGGGAGCTCAATATTATACACAGTCGCCATCTCCGGGCATACTCGATTATTTTGGAATCATCCTCTGGATAACAGGATTTTGTTTTGAAACAATAGGCGACTTGCAGCTTGCTCATTTCAAGGGAGATCCTTCAAATAAAGGCAAGGTGATGGATAAAGGATTATGGCGCTATACCCGTCATCCCAACTATTTTGGCGATTCAGCAGTATGGTGGGGATTCGGATTTATGTGTCTGGCCTCAGGAAGTTACCTGCCGGTACTAGGATCAATTCTAATGACGGCATTAATAATTAAAGTGTCGGGGGTCTCACTTCTGGAAAAAAGTCTAAAAGAGCAGAAACCTCAGTATACAGAATACATGAAAAAAACCAGTGCGTTTTTGCCATGGTTCCCCAAAAAGAAATAGTTACTTATTCATTCCTTCTTTAAATGACTTAGTTTGCATCTCTGCGGTTCTCTGTGATCGCTCTGTGGTAGAGGCTATGAATTTCGCTCCATTTTAAATATCTTTATCTGATATTCTAACCCAGGTATGAAAAAAACGTTGCTGTTATCGGTTATCATTGTTCTTTTGATCACAGGTTGCCGATCCCGAACTGACAAAGAAATTTTCAGAGCCGATGTAATCGTATATGGAGGCACTTCATCAGCTGTAGTTGCAGCAGTTCAGGTCTCCCGAATGGAAAAATCTGTTATTCTCGTTTCTCCCGATAAACACCTTGGAGGCCTTTCTTCTTCAGGATTAGGATTTACTGACACAGGAAACAAAACGGTTATCGGTGGAATTGCCCGGGAATTCTACCAACTTATATACCGGCATTATCAGAATCCTGAATCGTGGAAATGGCAAAAACAATCTGAATATGGCAATGTGGGTCAGGGAAATCCTGCAATCGACGGGGAGAACCGGACTATGTGGATTTTTGAACCTCATGCCGCAGAGGAAGCTTTTGAAAACCTTATCAGCCACTCGAAAGTAGAAGTACATAGAGGTGAATTTCTTAACAGGGAAAGTGGTATAGTAAAGAAAAATGACGCTATTGTATCGATAAAAACCATAAGTGGTAATATATATTCAGGAAAAGTTTTTATAGATGCCACCTATGAAGGAGATCTGATGGCTTCGGCAGGAGTAAAATATACCATCGGACGTGAATCCGGAGATACATATAAGGAACAGTTTAACGGCATTCAAAAAGGAGTGTTTCATCATGATCATCACTTCAAAGTTAATGTCGACCCTTATAAAATTCCGGGTGATCCTTCAAGCGGACTACTTCCTCGCATTTCTCCTGATTCTCACGGAGAAAACGGAACAGGAGATAAGAAAATTCAGGCTTATTGTTACAGGCTCTGCATGACAATGGTTCCTGAAAACAGAATTCCCATTACTAAGCCCGAAGGTTATGACAGCACCCAATATGAGTTGCTGGGAAGAGTCTCAGAAAAAGGATGGAAAGAGTTCTTCAATAAATACGATCCGATACCAAACCTGAAGACTGATGTAAACAATCATGGCCCTGTCGGCTTTGATAATATTGGAATGAACTGGGATTACCCGGAAGCTTCCTATAAAAGACGTAGTGAGATTCTGAAAGAACATGAGCTCTATCAGAAGGGGCTGCTTTATTTTATAACCACTGATCGCCGGATACCTACTGAGGTTAGAGAAATAATGAAACAATGGGGTTTGGTAAAGGATGAATTTAAGGATAATGGAAACTGGCCATATAATATTTATGTGAGGGAGTCACGTCGAATGCTAGGGGAATATGTTATGACAGAGAATGAAGTTCTTGGTAAAACAAAAGTTCCGCAATCAATCGGAATGGGTTCATATGCTATGGATTCCCACAACGTTCAGAGATATGTGACACCTGAAGGTTATGTGCAAAATGAAGGCGATATAGGTGTTACTCCTGAAAAGCCGTATCAGATTGACCTGGGATCTGTAATACCAAAAAGGGAGGATTGTACTAATATCCTTGTGCCGGTTTGTATATCATCCTCCCATATTGCTTTTGGCTCGATCAGGATGGAACCCGTGTTCATGATTCTTGGCCAGAGTTCCGGAATAATTGCCTCAATGGCAATAGACGGGGAAAAAAGCATACAGGATTTAAACTATAACGATATAAAGACTAAACTTGAGGCCTCGGGGCAAGTTCTTAAATGAATGACTCATCAAAGTGCAGCCGAAACTTTTTTCATCACCTTAATTAAACTGTCATGAAACACTTTAAATTCCTATTATCATTTCTTTTGCTTGTAATCCTGGCACATAATGCCAGCTCCCAGACTACAACCCTCAAAGTCTGGCCCGATGGTATTCCGGGTTCACTCAGAAGTGAAACCTATTTTGAAGAATCCACTGTGACCGGTGATATCGTATCACTTTATGAAAAAGTTACTGATCCCACATTGACTGTATTTCTTCCTCCCGCCGAAAAGGCTACAGGTACAGCGGTTCTAATATGCCCGGGGGGCGGATACGGGGTACTTGCATTTGATCATGAAGGATTTGCTATCGCCAGGTGGTTAAACAGCAACGGTATTGCAGGAATAATTTTAAAATACAGACTACCCTCCGATATGATTATGAAAGATAAATCTGTCGGACCTCTTCAGGATGCCCAGGAAGCAATGCGTATTATACGCCGTAATGCATCTCAGTGGAAAATCAATTCCCACAGGATAGGCGTCATCGGATTCTCAGCCGGTGGTCATCTTGCCTCAACTCTCTCTACCCATTTTGCTGAAAAAGTATATGAAGTAAAAGATACAACCAGTGCCCGGCCTGATTTTTCATTACTCATTTATCCGGTAGTTACTTTTGACAGCACATTTACACATGCAGGAACCCGGCAAAACCTGGTAGGTGATAAACCCTCAGAATACACAATCAGATATTTTTCCAATGAGTACAGGATAACCAGAAATACTCCGCCCGCATTCCTCGTTCACAGTGCTGATGATAAAGTTGTACCTGTTAAAAACAGTATTGTTTATTTTGAAGGCCTCGTAAGAAATAATATTCAGGCAGAAATGCATATTTTTCAGAAGGGAGGACATGGGTACGGACTGGCAATAAACAGGGGAACTGAATCAGCCTGGCCGGAACTCTGTCTAAGCTGGCTGAAGGAAAATCTTAAATAGAAGTTGTATAACTAATTTATTCGTTATACATTTAAAAAATAAAGACATCATCAATATTTTCATTCAGAGTCTGAAACATTAGATTGATCACTGATAAATTAAAATTATGAAAAGGATTTTCATTGCAATTATTCTGTTGGTTTTTTCTTTTTCGCTCCCGGGGTTTGCACAGAAGGAAAAAGATAATTCAAAGATTGATATTATGCTTATCCGAAGCGAATTCAAATCTGTTATTGATACGTGTAAACAGATACTTGAGAAGGATACACTTAATTCTGAAGTTTATTACAAACTAGGACTCGCTTACCAGAACTTGTTGTTTGAGGATAAATCATTTGAATGTTTTTTAAAGGCTGTATCGATCTCTCCTGAAAACAAAAACTACAGTTTTACTGTCGCAAAAAGCTATTTCAACAGGGGTATATCAAACAGGGCCAAACCAATACTGCTGAAACTTTATGCCGCAGATTCTACTAACTGGGCATATGCCGGTTATCTTACAAGCATATATATACAGGAAGGGAAATATGATGAATCGATTAAAATATATAAACGGTTCCTCAATCAGGATTTGCAAAATTATTCATTTATGGACAAAATTGGTTTTGCATATCTTAAAAAAGGAGAATTTAATAAGGCTATAGAGATGTATAACAGTTCTTTGTCATTAAATCCCAATAATTTAAATGCAATCAAAAACCTCGCTTACCTTTATACAGGAATCAAGGTGGAAACCTCCCTGAAGCTTCTTGATAAAGGAATATTAATTGATTCCTCAGATATGGACCTTTTTGCCAGACGTGCTGCGCTCAATTTTACAATTTTTAATTATAATGTTGCTCTCAATGATTATCTGAAAATAATAAGTTCAGGTGATTCTTCAGTTATGAATCTTAAGAGAGCAGGAATAGGATTTACAGCTACTAACCAGTCAAAAGAAGCTGTTAAGTATCTCTTGAAAGCTTATGAGTTAGATACAGCCGATTTCGAAACATTAAGCTATCTTGCCCAGAACTACTATATTATTAAGGAATTCAAAACCAGTGCTTATTATTATAATCGTAAAATAAAACTATTAAACTCTGCGATTCCCCAGTTAGGGATAAGCTATATTCTGCTTGGTGAAGTTTTAAAATCCGACAACCGGTTCAATGAGTCGGTTACTGCCTACATAAAGAGTCAGGAATACAGGTCTGATAACAGTGTGATTATGAAAATTGCTAATCTTTATGACGAAAAACTCAAGAACATACCAAAGGCAATTTATTATTACGAATTGTACCTTAGAAGAGAGAAGAACACTAATAATGAATTTGCGACTGAATACAATGAATCGATAAGGAAACGAATTGAATCTCTGAAAACAACAAATCAGAAACCTGAAAAGACATATTCGGTTAAAAAAACTAATTGATGACCTTCATCCGCTGAAATTTTTCAACTGGATTTTATTCAGGATCTAAATTTGTTTAATAATCCTTACTTTCATAATTTTAATATTGTTTAATGAAATGATATGAAAAGATTCGGAAAATGGGCCTTAGGAATCATTCTTGCTATCTTAATAATTTTCCTGGCCGGACCGAAACCTTCCAAGCCTGATTTTACTCTGCATGAGATCAATCTTCCTTCTTCGCTTACCGATCTTGAGAATACAATTAATTTGAGCGAGAGTACGGTGAAAGGTATCAAACCAGATAATCAGGCGCGAATAATCTGGGCTGATTCAACAAAAAAAGAAAAGACAAAAGTTGCCTTCCTATATCTGCATGGTTTCTCGGCAAGCCAGGCCGAAGGTGATCCAGTTCATAAAGACCTTGCAAAAAAATATAACGCCAATCTTTATCTGTCAAGGCTGGCTGAACATGGCATAGACAAGGGAGACAGCTCCATGATAAACTTATCGGCAGGAGAATATGAAACATCAGCCGAAATTGCCCTCTCTGTTGCTAAAAAGTTAGGGGATGAAGTTGTAATTATAGGTACATCTGCAGGAGGAACATTGACATTATTTCTGGCTTCACGCCATCCTGAAATTAAAGCTATTGTACTTTATTCCCCTTGTGTTAAGCTTTATGATAAAACCGCCATGATTTTGGATAAGCCCTGGGGCCTCCGGGTTGCCAGGATGGTTTCAGGAGCTCCATTCAAAAAGTTTGAATATGAAAATAAAACCCATGCGAATTACTGGCAGCTTGATTATCGTATCGAGGCTCTTGTAGCTCTACAGAATCTAGTTTCAAATACAATGAAACCGGAAATATTCTCCAAAATCAAATGCCCTGTTTTCCTTGGGTATTATTATAAAAATGAGATGGAACAGGACAAGACTGTTTCAATTCCGGAAATGTTAAAAATGTTTGATGAACTCGGAACTGCTGATAGTTTAAAAGAAAAGATCCCATTCCCTGATGCAGGAGCTCATGTGATAGCTTCATATATAAGATCAAAAGACTGGCAAAGTGTTGAAAAAGAAACAGATAAATTTCTGTCTCAGATAGTAAAACTATAGAATACTCTCTTTAGCTGTTTTTATTTTTTCCTGTTATGGAAATAATAATGATAATAAAAGTAAAAATCCCACCTCATGTGCTGATTCTGGCAGGGTTGCTTACAATTATGACTGGTTGCAGGAAAGAGGATAAAACTCTCGATCCTGTAGTTGATATAGATGGGAACGCTTATAAAACCGTAAACATAAACAGCAGGATCTGGATGAATGAAAATCTCAGGACTACAAGGTATAACGATGGAAGAGATATACCATTGACTGCAGATGCCGATAACTGGAACAATCTCGTTTCAGATGGTTTTTGCTGGTACAATAATGATGCTTCTAATAAAGACACTTATGGAGCACTTTACAATGGCTATGCAATAGTTACCGGTAATCTTTGCCCTGCTGGCTGGCATGTACCATCTATTGAAGAGTGGAGGGAATTGAGCACGGTCCTGGGAGATTCAGCAACAGCAGGTGGTAAAATGAAAGAGGCGGGTACTGATCACTGGCTCTCACCTAATAAAGGTGCAGATAACAGTAGCGGCTTTAACGGTCTTCCGTCAGGTATCCGCTATTTTGAGGGTACATTCACTTCAATACAAACCTATACAGCTATCTGGTCATCCACAGAGTCGGTCGGGGATGATCTATGGTCGGCAGGTCTTTATTACGCTGAATCCGGACTCACTATGAATCATAAGAGCAAAAAATACGGATTCAGTGTCAGGTGTATAAAGGATTAAAAGTTCATTTGTTATGACAAACAATGAAGGCGAAAAAATTTTCATTTAAATCGAGGTTAGCAAGTTTCCGGTTTGCGATGAATGGATTATGGTCACTGTTAAAATATGAGCATAATTCCAGAATTCATCTGGCAGTTGCAATTACAGCAATTATTTTAGGAATGATGCTTAAACTTAATAGCTACGAATGGTCTATAATTATTATTTTAATAGGCATAGTATTTATTACTGAATTACTGAATTCCGCACTGGAATCATTAGCTGATGTTACTAATCCTGATTTGAATGAACTTATTAAAAAAGCAAAGGATTATAGTGCTGCTGCAGTACTTGTATCGGCGATTATTTCAGTTGTTATCGGCATGATTATTTTTATTCCCAGGATATTAAACCTGATATTCACTTTACCTGTCATAAAATGAAAAGAAGAGAATGGGTAAAAAACACAGCTGTTGCCGGAACCGGTCTGTTGTTCTGCCGGCATTTGTCTTCCAGGAATCTTCTTAAGGTTTCATCTCAAACAACTCTTTTGAAGTCAGATTTCGGCACAGGGTTCAAATGGGGAGTTGCTGCATCTTCATATCAAACCGAAGGCGCATGGAACGTAGATGGGAAAAGTGAATCAAACTGGGATCATTTCTCCCGTCTCCATGGGAAAATAGAACGAGGCGAAAATGCTGACGTAGCTGCTGATTTTTATCATCGTTACGCTGAAGACATTGATCAGATTAAATCAATGAATTTCAAAGTATTCCGATTTTCCCTCTCATGGCCCAGAATTCTTCCCGGTGGTAGCGGAGCAGTAAACCAAAAAGGCATTGATTTTTATCATAAGGTAATTGACAAATGTCTGTCGTCGGAACTTGAACCATGGATAACTATTTATCACTGGGATATGCCACAGGTTCTGGAACTGCAGGGTGGTTGGGCAAACCGTGAAATAATAAACTGGTTCTCTGAATATGTTGATCTAGTGACCAGAGAATATGGTTCTAAAGTAAAGAACTGGATGGTAATAAACGAACAGCTCTCATTCACTGGTCTGGGATACATGCAAGGAGTCTTTGCTCCCGGAACAAAAAGCCTTAAGGCTTTTATGAAATCGGTTCACTATTCTGTTCTCTGCAATGCCGAAGGAGGCCGGATTATCAGGAAAAACGTACCAGGAGCAAACATCGGAACAACTTTTGCCAATACATGGGTGGAACCCATTGACCAGAAGAAGAAGAATATTCAAGCTGCCGCCCGCATGGATGCAATAATGAACAGGCTTTTTCTCGAACCTTGTCTGGGGTTGGGTTATCCTGAAGATACTGTGCCGATTTTAAAGAAAATGAAATCTCTCTATAAGGAAGGCGACGAGGCAAAAATGGCATTTGATTTTGATTTTATTGGTGTCCAGTATTATTTCCGGACAATTGCAAAAAACTCACTGATGCCCGGGCTGAGGGCTAAGGAGATACTGGCATCAAAACGTGGTGTCCCTGCTAATGAAATGGACGGAGAAGTTTATCCTGAGGGATTATATCAGATTCTCAAAAAATACAATTCGTATAAAGGGATACGGAATTTAATAGTTACTGAAAACGGCAGCTGTTTTCGGGATAGACTTGAAAACGGAAAAGTCCATGATAAAGAAAGAATTGACTATTTTAAAAATCATCTGGCTGCAGTATTGAAAGCCAAGAAGGAAAGAGTGAATGTCAATGGTTATTTTGTGTGGTCACCAACAGATAACTTTGAGTGGGACAAAGGTTACCGGACACGTTTTGGCCTAGTTTATGTGGATTTTAACACACTTGAAAGATACGTCAAAGATTCAGGGTTATGGTTTAAAGAGTTTCTGAAGGATTAGAGTACACTCAAACGATTTATTCAGGGAGTGATAAATAACATACAGGTATATTATATTAATCTTTTCTCTGGCATATTTTTTGTCCCATAGTTAGGAATCAATTAACAGGTATGCTATGAAAACAATAATTAATAAATTAGAATATACTTTCCTGACAATCATATTCTTGCTGGCTTCATTTAAAAGCTATTCTCAGGACGATAAATTGACAAGACAGGAAAAGAAAGCTGCCCAAAAAGAACAGCAGTATGTTAATTTTCAGATTCTCGACTCAATGATTAGCAGCAAGAGCTTTGTCCTTGAAGCAAATTATCTTGAAAATGGATATGGAGTAAGAAGACCGGTAATGTCAAATATTAACTTTATTATGGTCGATTCACTGAATGCTGTGTTACAAACCGGAAACGATAACAGGATGGGATATAACGGTGTTGGCGGGATCACTGCAGAAGGGAAAATCAGCAATATGAAAATAACTAAGAACCAGAAAAGCTTAAGTTTCTTTCTGAGGTTCACAGTCACTACACAAATCGGATTTTACGATGTCGCGATGAATATTTATTCTACTAACTCTGCCAGAGCTGAAATTACAGGGCTCACAGCTGGTAAGCTTATCTATGACGGATGGATTCAAACACTCTATAATTCACGTGTTTATAAAGGCAGAAGCATAGTCTGATGCACAATATAAGCAAAGGCAGTATCATGACTGCCTTTTTTGTTGATAACACAGCAGGATTAAAAAATTCAAATAAATTTTGCAGATTATTCATTGCAGACAATAATAAATCAACTATGAAAGTTTAATTCTCTAGTGATTTCTTGCTAAGTTTCCGCCACCACTTTGAAATATTCTTCTGATCAAATATTTTCATCATCCACTAACACTTTCAACTTTAACACCTTAGATTTTGCCATCTGTTAAATCATCAAAAAAAGGCAAAATAATAATATTTTGGTGTAACAAATAAAGCTATTCGTCGTTTAAATATTCGTGTTAGTCAACGTATTTTAACTGTTCGTCAAATCATCTTGAATGATGAAAACCTAGATGGGAATATGATTCCCAGCTATATGGAATATTATACCCCGGCCACAAGTCAACCGGCAATTTTAAGGTAATAACGCATCAACTACTTTAACATGAAAAAACTACTTATTATCCCGATCCTTTTTTATAGTATAATTTGTTCTTCTCAGACAATTTTGACACTGACCGGTCAAACATTTTCTAGTACCTACACAGTGCCTCACTCCAGTCCAACGACATTTGCATTTACTAACAACAGCCTTACATCTTCAAATACTTCAGGTTATCAGTTAAATGCAGGAGATGAGGTTCCCGCGTCATCTAATGATTATCTCGATGGATCAGTTATTACAGGCAACAGAATAACATATACGGGGGCACCATCAGGCACACACGGAATTTTTGTAGGATATAATAAAAACGATATAATTAAATACAACTACTCCGATGCATCGCCGTACGGAATAGTTCTTAAGGCAGGCAATAACGGAACAACCATGACTGATGCTTCCGGTGTAGTTGCATATAATATTTTCAGGAACAATTTTATAGGTGTTCTTGCAAAAGGTTTCAGCGGAGCTAAAATTTATAACAACACCTTTTATAATTCCATGTCGGTAGCTAACAGTTCAGCAACAATTTTTATACAGGAAAACGACGGGACCGGAGGCGGTAATGCTCCCTCGACCGGAACAAAAATATATAATAATATTTTCTACCAGACACAGAGTATCCCTATGATTTATATTAGAGATGCAAATTGTATAACAGGTTTCGCAAGCGATTACAATGTATTTTATTGTGCTAACGGAAATCCCTGGTTTGTATATGGAGGTGTTATTAAGACTTTAGCCCAGTGGCAGGCATTAGGTTATGACACCCATTCAGTTGTGGTCAATCCGAATTTCATTAATTTAACCGATTTCGTTCCTTCTGCACGTCTCGATTTTGGAACTGACTTAGGGACTGCAATGCAGGCTGGTGTTTCAACAAATGCAGTATGGACTGTAAACACAGCTCCGGCCATGGCAACCCAAAATGGCTTATGGCAGGCCGGCGCCCGAATTTATAATACCGGTGCAATAACTATCAGCTATGTTAATTCAACTGTTGGAAATGCTACACCATCAATTTTAGAAATGACCTTTAGTACGAGTCTGGCAAATAATGTTCCTCCTGCAACTGCTTTTCAGGTTATAGTTAATTCAGCTGCAAGAATTGTAAATTCCGTGTCTGTTTCCGGAACCAAGGTTTTGCTGACTCTTGCCAATCCGGTAAAATACGGTGATGTTGTAACTGTTGCCTATACCAAACCCGCTACGAATCCGATACAATCTGTTGCTGGCGTGCAAGTCGTTTCCCTGAGCGCCCAGAAAGTAACTAATAATACAATTAGCACTGTCATTATAGTACCTCTTGCTATAAAAATGACCGTTTATCCCAATCCTGTCCACCATACTTTAAATATTCAATGGGTTTACTCAACCTCAGCATCAGGACAAGACGCAACAGTGCTTGTCAGCAAAATCAGGATATTTGATCTAAATGGAAAACTATGTACTGAGAAATTAATACAGGCAGGGGCTACAAGTCAAAGAATTCCTATCGATCTCAAATCAGGTATTTATATAGTCGTAGCATTGTCATCAAGTGGAATTGAAATGGCTTCGCAAAAGATTATTGTCTATTAGTATTCTATCAGACAACAGGAGAACTTGAGACTATCAGGAAAATAAGTTCTCAGAAATAATGAAATGAAAAGCTCTTACGGATTCTTATATCTATAAGGGCTTTTCAATTTTTTTATAACATGGACAATAATTTAGTGAAATCCGCTTAACTTTGATCTAATTCCAGATCTGAACAAGGTATATTATTCGCAAATATTGCAGTAATGAATTAAAATTCAGAATAATTAAACTTTTGACTTAAAATGTTTGTTAGTTTCACAACTAAATCAAAAACACTATGTCAAACATTGGTTCATATGAAGATAGGCTCAAAAATTTTGCCTGGTCAATAGCTGAAGATGAACTTGATTACAAGTCAGGGGAAATTATTAATATCGGATGGTATTGCTCTGACAGGATTTGTCAGAAAGGAAAAGCCGATAAAATTGCTCTTTATTATGAGGGCTTTGAAGGAAATGAAAAAAAATTTACCTTCAATGATGTCCGCCTGGCGAGTAATACAATTGGGGCATTCCTTAAGAATCTTGGATTGAAGAATGAAGACAGGGTATGTCTTTTTATGGACCGTATACCGGAATTGTACTTTGCGTTTCTTGGTGTTCTTAAAATTGGAGCTGTTGTTCAGCCGTTATTCTCAGCTTTTGGAGATGAATCACTTTTTGTGAGGCTTGACAACGCGCAAACCCGCGCCATCATAACTCAGAATAAACATTTAAGTAAAATAAGAAAAATCCGTGAAAAACTGCCTAACCTTGAATTCATAATTGTAGTTGATCAGGTCCGAACAAAGAAAACCGAGAACAGGGAGATCGGTTTCAGTCTTGAAGATACACCTCCGGTCGAGAAGTTCACCATTTTTCCTACAAAAGCCGAATCACCATCAGTATTACACTATACATCCGGAACAACAGGCCAGCCCAAAGGAGTAAAACATGTTCATTACTCACTTATATCTCAATATCTTACTACCAAGTGGGTACTTGACCTCAGGGATGACGATATTTACTGGTGCACTGCCGACCCGGGCTGGGTAACCGGCACCTCTTATGGAATAATCGGCCCCTGGAGCCTTGGAGTTACACAATGCGTTCTTGATTCAGGCTTCTCTGCCCCTGCCTGGTATAAATTCATTGAAAAATATAAAGTCACGATGTGGTATTCAGCACCTACTGCCATAAGGTCCTTAATGAAGGCAGGTGATGAAGTGGTTAAGAATTATAACCTTTCAAGTTTACGCCATCTGGCAAGTGTAGGGGAACCCCTGAATTCTGAAGCAGTTATCTGGTCAGAAAGAATATTTGGAAAACAATTCCATGATACCTTCTGGCAAACTGAGACTGGCTCAATAATGATCACCAATTATCCCGGGATGAAGATAAAACCCGGGTCCATGGGGAAACCATTCCCAGGAATCACAGGTGCAATTGTGGATTCAAAGACATTTGAACCAATATTGGAAACCGGCAAAGTTGGACTGATTGCTTTCAAGCCGGGATGGCCTGCTATGATGAGAACCTATTGGAATAACAATGAAAAATACCGTGAGAAATTTGTTAATGGCTGGTATCTTTCAGGAGACAAGGCAACTATTGACAGTGATGGATATTTTTGGTTTATAGGCCGCGACGACGATGTGATTAATACTGCAGGACATCTGGTAAGTCCTTTTGAAGTTGAATCAGCACTGCTGGAACATCCGGCAGTGGGCGAATCTGCAGTGGTCGCAAAACCTGACGAGGTGAACATGGAAGTGGTAAAAGCCTTTATAACTTTGAAACCCGGATTTACTGCAAGTTCAGATCTGGAACTGGAAATAATGAACTTTATCAGAAAAAAACTATCTTCGCTGGCAATGCCGCAGGAAATTGAATATATGGATAATCTTCCAAAAACCAGGAGTGGCAAAATTATGAGGAGGGTTCTTCATGCCAGGGAATGGGGTGAAGAAATTGGCGATATTTCGACACTTGAGAATGATTGAATAATTTTTTTTCTGAAGTATAAATTTTTAATATCCTAAGTTATGGACGAGAAGAATTTGATTGAAATGAAGGATTTGGTTCTGAATTACATAATCAAAGAATATATTGACGAAGATGAGGAGAAGATTACCTATGACACTGCCTTAATATCGAGTGGTTACGTGGATTCCTTCTCAATGGTTTCTCTTCTCGTATTCCTTGAAAACAAATTCAAGATAAAGATTCCTTCAAGTAAAGCAACACCGGAGGCATTCAATACTGTCAATAAGATTGTTGACCTAGTGAATCAATATATCAAATAGAATAGGCTTCTGAAGCGCTTTTGGCTTGAATTTATTCTTTCATTCATGATCATTCTCAAGCTTTTTCGAAACATATTATAACAATTATGCTCTTTAACTCCATAATCTATTTATTATTTTTACTCTTCGTTGTCATCACTTATTATTGTTTCCCCCAAAGGATTAGATGGATTTGGCTGCTAGTTGCCAGTATCGGATATTATATTTCATTTATTCCAATATTTATTGCTTTGCTGGGCTGTGGTGTAGTAATTAATTTTTTTCTGGCTATATGGCTGGCAGGTATCCCTGAAAAAAAGAATAGCGGTTCATTAATTCTTATAATTTTCCTCAATATTATACTGCTCGCTTTTTTTAAGTACTTCAATACTTTCTTTCCCGACTTTCATATTCACCTTACAGGCACGGGTCACTTTTTCCCATCCGATCCTGTAAACAAAATGATTCTGCCATTGGGGTTATCCTATCTTATTTTTACTTTGTTAAGTTACCATATAGAGGTCAAAAGAAAGAATATTCAACCCGAAACCCATATTGGATATTTTTCACTTTATCTACTGTTCTTTCCAAGAATCGCTCAGGGACCAATTGAGCGACCCCAACAACTTATACCTCAGTTGCATCAGATTCATCCATTCAATTATAATCTGTTTTCCGACGGTTTGAAACAGATACTCTGGGGGTTTTTTAAGAAATTAGTCGTTGCTGACAGGCTGGCTATTTATGTAAATGCCATTTATAACAATGCCGAAGAACATAATGGGACCTCCCTTCTCGTCGCAACATTCTTCTTTGCCTTTCAGATATATGCAGACTTCTCGGGCTATACCGACATTGCTCTTGGATCAGCCAAACTATTCGGATTCAATCTCACCGACAATTTTAAGAGACCATATTTTGCCACTTCAATCAAAGATTTCTGGGACAGATGGCATATCACATTGTCAACATGGCTCCGCGATTACATCTTTTTACCAATAGCATATTATCTCTCAAACAGGTTAAAAAAAGAAAGTTATCTGTTCGTCTCTTCCCAGAAGTGGATTTATCTGATCGGAATTATGATTACTTTTACGATATGTGGTATATGGCACGGTGTTGGATGGACATATTTGATCTGGGGATTATTGTTTGGCGTTTATCTCTCCTACGCAAACTGGACTAAAGATTTGTCCAAAAAAATAAGGAAACAACTTCATATTAAAAAAACCTCTCCATATTATGTNNTGTTTTCTATAAAATACTCTTAACCTTTATATTGGTTTTATTTACATGGATATTCTTCAGGGCCAGCTCATTATCTCAAGCAACGATGATAATAGGTAAGATTTTCACTTCATCAGGTCCCGTTTTCTTCTATTCACCCTATGATCTGATATACGGCATATTTGGAATCATTGTATTAATGGCTGCTGAATTTAAAAGGGAATTTATTCCTGAACATTGGACAATACTTTACAATAGGTATCCGGCTGTGCGGATAGCAGGCATTGTGCTTATTGTAATAACCATTCTGCTTACTGGTGTTTTTGACGGAGGACAATTCATTTATTTCCAATTTTAATCCAGCATTCCCAAATGATAAAGACCTCATCTAAAATATTTTTTCGATTCATTGGAAAGCTACTTTTAATACTTTTTATAATTTATATTTTCGACTTTGGAATCGGAAAGGTTTTGAAGGTATTCTACCTGAGGTTGGAAGACGGCTTATATGGACAGATTACCTATTGTATTGAAAGTACATCTGCTGACGTATTGATATTAGGTTCGTCACGTGCCAATCATAGTTATGTTCCTGAAGTTTTTGAAGAAGGTCCGTATACCTGTTATAATGCCGGCAGGGATGGTAGCTTTGTTTTATATAATTATGCATTATTTAAGGCAGTTATCACCCGATATACACCTAAAAAAATTATAATTGATATTAGTCCGGATGAGCTTTCATATTCCGCTGCAGAATACGAACGGTTATCCTTGCTTCTGCCCTACTATCAGTCACATCCTGAGATCAGGGATATTATTGACTTAAGAGGTCCTCTTGAAAGAGTTAAACATATTTCTTCAGTCTATTTTTACAATTCATTAGTCTTCCAGGTGGTCAGGGGAACTCTGCCAAACGGAAAAGTGAAAGTACAGGATATGAAGGGTTACCAACCTCTTCAGAAGAAAATGAAATACGATAAAATTGATACTGTGAAAATTGATCCGGGTAATACGGATGAGAATAAAATCTCAGCTCTGAAGGATATTATTTCGACATGTCATAAAAAGAATATTGATCTTGTGTTTGTTTATTCTCCAATCTGGAAAATCACTAAGGATGGCTACTGTAATCAGATAATTACCAAATTATGTACTGAAAATGGAATCAAGTATATTGATATGTCAAATCTGCCGGATTTCATTAACAGACCTGACTATTTTGCAGACATATCTCACCTGAATGAAGAAGGTGCAAGAGTTTTTTCTAAAATGTTAAAGAATAGACTCAAGCAGGTCAATTAGCCTGATCTGCAGAAATTATCTAAATGGAAAACATTTATCTTTATGACACTTTCATTAATTCACTTTATATTAGATTCCAAAAGATTGATATGAAAAAGGAATTCAGTGAGTATGACTAAAATAGGTCCTCTCCATTAAAGTAATTATATTTGTTACTAAATATTAAGATTCCGGTGAACAGGATTAGATTTTTGAAAAATATATTTATTATACTGATATTAGTACCGGGGGTGGTGATTAATGCTCAATCAATTCTGACAGTCAGAGGACAGACCTTTACAAGTACTTATAGTACTCTTCACGATATACCTACTAACTTCACCTTTAAGAATAACTCCATTTCAACTAACAATTCAACCGGCTACCAGTTACTCGCAGGTGATGAAATTGAAGAGGGCACAAATAATAACCTTGACAGAGCTGTTATTGCTGGTAACAAATTTACCTGGTCCGGAGTAATTGGGTCATCGATTACTCATGGAATATTCACCGGATATAATATCAATGATGTTATAAAATACAATTATACTGATAAAACTCCTTATGGTGTAATTGTAAAATCGGGGAATGCCGACGGTACGAGTATGTCATATACCTCCGGCGGAATTGCGTATAATATTATTAAAGATCCGAATATCGGTGTCGTGGTAAAAGGAATAAAAAATGTTAATATTTATAATAATACATTTTACAGTTCCTTAGGGTATGGGAGTGATGTTGGCACTCTTTCATTGATCTATATTCAGGAGAATGACGGTGCAGCCAATAATGCCTCAACCGGCTGCAGAGTATTTAATAATATTTTCTATACAAAAAATCAGGTCATAAATATTTGGTTGCGGCCCAATTGTATCACAGGTTTTGAAAGTGACTATAATGTATTCTATTGTGAGGCGGGTACACCTTTGTTCGTTTATGGCACTGCTATAAAAACCTTTTCCGAATGGCAGGCATTAGGCTATGACACTCATTCTATAGTCGTTAACCCGAACTTTAATAATTTGTCTGATTTCGTTCCTTCTGTCCGTCTCAATTATGGCACAGACCTTGGGGTTACGTGGCAGGCAGGATTATCTGCAACTGCAACCTGGATGTTAAACTTTTCACCTTCGACTACAGATCAAAATGGCTTATGGCAGGTAGGAGCCCGCATTTATGATGAAAATCCTGCAAGTATTTACTATGTTCGTTCCTCTATTGAAAATGAGACCCCATCTGTGGTAGAAGTAACCTATAGTTTAAGTCCTGTAAACGCTGTTCCTCCTGTTTCTGCCTTCGAGGTAAAGGTAAATTCAGTGGCAATAACTGTAAATTCAGTAGCTGTCTCAGGAACAAAGATTTTATTAACTCTTGCTGGTCCTGTTGTAAATGGTGATGAGATAACTGTAGCATATACAAAACCAGCGACAAATCCTGTACAGTCCACCGCAGGTGAACAGGCGGCAACCTTAAGTGCTCAGGACGTAACAAATAATGTTAACCCTGGCAGTCCTCCGGTTTATGTAAGTTCAATTATACAAAATGCAACTCCCAATATTATTGAAATTACTTACAACTTAACGCTGATTAATAAAATTCCTGGTGTGACCGCTTTTCAGGTTATGGTCAATTCAGAAGTAATGACTGTCAATTCGGTAGTTGTTACAGGAACCAGGGTGTTATTAACTCTTGCTGCAAATGTAGCTTTTGGTGATATTGTAACAGTTGCCTATACTAAACCTTCCGTAAACCCTATTCAAACCGCATCAAGTGGTCAGGCCGCTTCTATAAATGCTCAGGCAGTAATCAATAATTGCAATAACACTTCAAATCAGCCGCCGATTGTAACCATCTCCTCTCCCGGAAACGGAAGCTTATTCAGTGCTCCGGCAACAATAGTTATTTCTGTTAATGCAACCGATCCTGACGGAAGAGTAAGTAAAATTGAATTCTTTAACAGAGGTATAAAACTGGGAGAAAGGAATTCCGTACCTTATTCCTATACATGGACAAATGTACCTGAAGGTTCCTTTTTATTTACTGCAATAGCGACAGATAACTTAAACTCAAAATCCGTATCATTACCAGTATCCGTTACCGTTAGCAATTTACCATCTTCTGCTAACAGACCGCCGTCATTGAGTATTTTTAAACCTGCATTTGGAAATAAGTTTGTTGCACCTGCAACAGTAAATATTTCTGTAGATGCGCAGGACGATGACGGATCTATCAGCAAAGTAGAATATTTTCAGGGCACTACAAAAATTGGTGAGAATTTAACTTCTCCGTACTCATTTTCTTTACAAAATGCTATTCCCGGAACATATCAGATCACTGTTGTAGCAACTGACAATTTAAATGCTACTAATTCTGCATTAGTAGTCTTTTATATCACATTAAATAATGAAAATTCTGATCTTATAAACCTCTATCCGAATCCCAATAATGGTCAATTTTCAATTGACCTCTTAACTACATTAAAAAGTGAAAATAATGTGATCTCTATAACTGATTTGTCTGGGAATACGATTATCTCTAAAACACTATCGGCGGAAGAAAATAATTCAATTCAATTTGATCTATCTTATTTAACACCCGGTGTCTATGTTCTTATCATAACCGGCAATGATATGATCATTGCCACAAAAACATTCATCAAGGAATAGCTTCTGCTCTCAACAACATTCAGTTGCTTATTTTATCATTATAGTGCTTAAATATCAGCAAATAATTTGTGTTTCTTAAAATATTCACAAAAATAAATAATCCAGGTAATTGTTAATCAATGAGTTATTATCTTTTTGTGATATATGATGATTTGGATTATCTTATTGCAGAAGTTTAGTTATATTTGACACAATTGTTTTGACATTCTCAAAAAACAATCATGCAACTGTTTTACGATTTACAAAATTCAATTTCTAGCCATATTGAAAGGAATGCCTTTTGTATAAACGGCGTTTTTTATAAATATTCTGATCTTGCTTATTCAATATCAGTTATAAGGAGGTCTATTCAGATAAATATCCCTGAAACGGATAAGGTTGTAGGCCTGATTGCCAATGATGATATTGAATCATATGCCTCTATAATCGCATTGTGGTTTGAAGGGAAGGCATATGTTCCCCTAAGTCCGGAATTCCCGAAAGACAGACTGGAGAAAATCATCACACAGGCTGAAATTAATACAATCATTGATTCGTCAGACAACCCGTTATATCCAGGTTATAATCAGATTGAATCCAAAAAACTTCTTAAAGCTGAGATCAATTTAACACCTAAGGAGGTTTCCGGAAATGAGATTGCCTATCTCCTGTTCACTTCCGGGACTACAGGAATGCCAAAGGGCGTTCCAATTGCCAGGGCAAATCTTTCAGGATTTGTTTCAGCTTTTTGGAATATGCAAATGAAAATAGATAAATCGGATAGATTTTTACAGATGTTTGAATTGACATTCGATCTTTCCGTAATGTCATATCTTGTTCCATTGCTTATGGGCGCCTGTATTTACACAATTCCAAAAGACAAAATCAAATACAGCTATATCTATGAATTAATGGAGGACCATAAACTTACTGTAACACTTATGGTTCCTTCAATACTTCAATATCTTCGTCCCTATTTTGAGGAAATTGATCTTCCCGATATGAAGTACAGTCTGTTTTGCGGAGAAGCTCTTCCCCTTGATATAACAGAAGAATGGAGCCGGTGTTTGCCAAACGCTGATATTGTGAATGTCTACGGACCAACAGAAGATACAATTTTCTGTACAAGCTACTGCTATAACTGCAAAACAGATTACAAATCACATAACGGCATTCTTTCCATTGGTAAAGCAATGAAAGGAACAGAAACCGTTATTGTAGGTGAGAATAATGAAAAACTGACAACTGGTAAAATCGGAGAATTATGTCTCGGCGGGATTCAGCTTACTCCGGGATACTGGAAAAACGAAGAGAAAAACAAAGAATCTTTCTTCTACATAAATCATAAAGACAAAAAAGAAAGATTTTATAGAACCGGAGATAATTGCATAGCCGATGCAGATGGGGATATTCTGTATATAGGCAGGAAAGATTTTCAAATAAAGGTTCAGGGATTCAGGGTTGAACTATGTGAAATTGAATTTCATGCAAAAACATTTTTAGAAAAAATAAACGCTATTGCCGTTGCCACGGCAGATACAATCGGGAGTACTGAAATCTGCCTTGCTATTGAGTCGGAAGAATTCAGTTGTGAACCCTTGCTGGATTATATGAAGACAAAATTACCTATTTATATGATCCCAAAACAAATACTTTTCATTAAACCATTCCCGCTAAATGTTAACGGGAAAACTGACAGGAAAAAACTTGAGCAATTATTTAATAAATCCTTAATATGAGTGAATATATACTTCGGAATGCAACCAAAGACGATATCCCTTATCTGGCGAATGTAGTTATTGGCGCTGAAAAAGGGAATTCGAATAAATTAAGTTATTCAACTTTTTTTAATTTGTCTGAAGAACAAGTAAGATCTTATATTATAAGAATGTTCGAGGAAGAAGTTGACGGATGTGAGTTTTCTCTCTCAAGCTATCTGCTTTACGAGTACGAAGGTAACCCTGTTGCGAGCGTTGGAGGATGGATTGAAGGTTTTGGAGGAGAAGTCCCATCAAAAATATTAAAATCAAATCTTATAGCTTATACTTTTAATCCTGAGAGTCTTGAATTTGTAAAAACAAAATCTGACCTGATCAAAGAGTTTCAGGCTGAAAGGGAACCTATGACTCTTCAGATTGAATATTGCTACCTATCAAGAAGACACCGGGGCATAGGACTGGCTGAAAATTTGTTTAAAAGGCACCAGGAAAATGCTATTTCTGCTTACCCTGCAATAAAAAAAGCCCAGGTTCAAGTATTTAAAATAAATACCCTTAGTATACGACTTTGCGAAAGCGTTGGCTTCAAAATTGCAAGAACCTATAAATCAAGCAATAAGGAAATTCTGAACTACTTGCCTTCTGACGAAAAATGTATTCTGGAAAAAGAACTTCAATAAATCATATATTATGGAAAGAAATGAAATAAAAAAAGAAGTCAAAATAATATTTGTTTCAGTACTTAAAAATAATAATTTTGAGATAAGTGATGAATTGACTGCTAATGATGTTGACGGGTGGGATTCGTTGTCACATATGGTCATCGTTACTGAAGTTGAAAAACATTTTGATATAAAATTTAAGCTTAAGGATTTAAATAAATTAAACAATATTGGTAATCTGATAGATCTGGTAGCTCTTAAAACCGAACAAAAATTGATCCTTCCTGATGGTCTTTAATTCTTTAAAGTTTGCAGCTTTTTTTGTGGTATTCTTTTTATTGTANNATAAATCAGAGAATGAAAAGCGGAGAAAGTTCCTGGTATTGCTGGGATTAATTCAAGGATTAGGTGGCCTGTTATTCTTTAAATATTTCAATTTTTTTATTGATACATTTATTAGTGCATTTTCGCTGATTAATATCAATTTAAGTATTCATACCCTGAATATAATCCTGCCTCTGGGAATCAGCTTTTATACCTTTCGTGCAATAAGTTACCTTTTAGATATAGATAGCGGTAAGATCAAACCGACAACTGATTGGGTCATATTTTTTTCTTATATAGCCTTTTTTCCATGTCTGACCGCAGGGCCAATCGACAGGGCAAAGTCTCTCATTCCTCAGCTGGAAAAGAAGAGAGTATTTGATTATTCTCATGCAACAGATGCAATGCGACAGATACTCTGGGGATTGTTCAAGAAAGTGGTAATTGCTGATAATTGTGCGACATGTACCAATGCTATATTTGAAAATTATAAAACTCTTCCTGCAAGTTCACTGTTGTTCGGAGCCTTTTATTTTGCAATTCAGATCTATGCAGATTTTTCAGGATATTCTGATATGGCAATTGGATTTTCACGGCTATTAGGTTTTAATGTAACAAAGAATTTTAACTTTCCGATTTTCGCACAGAACATATCAGAATTCTGGCAAAAGTGGCATATCTCCCTGACAAGCTGGATGACAGATTATGTATTTACTCCCCTCTCTTTTATTTTCAGAACATCAGGTAAATCAGGCCTTATTCTTTCAATCCTTATAAATTTTATACTCATAGGGTTATGGCATGGATCAAACTGGACATTTATCCTGTTTGGCTTTCTTCAGGGGTGTTATTTTATTCCATTGGTGCTGAACGGGACATTGAACAGGAAAAGAGTAAAAGAAGGGACTCATCTGCTCCCATCATTTAATGAGTTCCTAAGGATGGCAGGAACATTCACCCTGGTAATGCTGACGGTTGTTCTTTTCAGATCCGAAACAATCGGACAGGCCTTTCCATATTATCAGGCAATTATTTCAACTTCTCTTCTTTCCGCCCCTAAAATTCCTCTAGATAAGGCGGTTAAAATTGTTACAATAATATTTATTATTATAATGATAATTGTTGAATGGTTGCAGCGTGATAAAGAACACGGACTGGATATTGAAAACATTAAAAACTCATTTTTACGTTTATCAATTTATTACACGATTATCGCTGTTATCCTTATTTTTGCAGGTCAAAAAGTGACATTTATTTATGCACAATTCTGAAAAAAACGATGTTAAGTAGGTTTATAAAAAAGGTTGTCTATTTGTTTATAATTCCGGTTTTGATACTATGCATTGTCCTTGAATATTCAATTAGAAGGATACCAAATGACTATTATTACAAAAACAAGTGGCTTTCAGAAAATTCCGGCAACCTGCAAATTTTATCATTAGGCGCTTCAAACGGATATTTTGGAATTAACCCGGAGTTTTTCACCAAAAAGGCTTTTAATGCAGCTCATATTTCACAATCGATGAATTATGACTTATTCATTTTTAATAAATTTTTACCCTCATTCGATAGTTTGCAATATCTGATATTGCCGGTTACTGAATCAACTCTTATTTCTTCTTTAGAAACATCTGATGAATTCTGGAGAATAAAAAACTATACTATATATTATGGTTGTGAATATCATCGTTTTGAACCTCAGTACAATTTAGCCTTTTATGGAGATAACCTTTTTTCAGTGTTATCCAGAATTTCCGGATATTACCTGCATGGAACCTCCGAGCTTTATTGTAATAAATTTGGCTTTGGATTAAACTATTCATTCTCTAAAAAATCGAAAGACTGGGAAAGAAGTGGGATTCTCGCTGCCAGGCGTCATAAAAAGGAATCTTCAGGAAAGCTATTTAACGAAAACCTGAGTTACCTTAATCAGCTTATTGAAGAATGTCATAAAAAAGATATTGTGGTTGTCCTGCTCATAACTCCAGCCTGGCATTCATATCTTGATAACATAGATATAAAACAATTAGAATCGACTCTGTTGACTTATAAACATATGGCCGAGGAAAATAATAATGTCAGATTTATAGATATGCATAATGATAAAAGATTTCGAGAAAAGGATTTTTTTGATGCCGACCACCTCGATGAATTTGGAGCTAAAAAACTGACTTTAATATTGAATGATACATTAAAAACGTTGGGGAATACTAATCCTTAGCAACCATGATCGCATACGTTCCTGACATCTCAGAACGGTCCACCCATCCTCTTGTGAAGATGAATTTTTAATGCCGGACAACTATACTATCAATCAACAAAGAAAGTTTTCTGGCACCGATTTCATTTAAGTGGTCAGCATCATAAAAGTCAGAGGCTTTAAACGTTGTGTCTGCCATTAAGTTGATAAAAGTACAATTGCTATTGCTATTGGCAATATCAGTGGTTTTTTGGATAGTTAAGGTTAATTGAGCCCTATTCAGATTATCTCTGTACGTTTCATAGGCAGGCGGCATAAATAAAATTACCTGAACATTCTTTTTATTACAGAAACTGATAATTGATTGCAGAGTTGATACGATATCAGGGTATGAATGAAAATCATCATAGGTATGCTTTTTCGCAGTGATTTTTCCTGTTTCAGTTAAGTTTTTTCCGTTCTTTGAATTATATACATTCCCCCAGCCAAGTGAAGAGGAAGAATGAGGGTTCTCTCCTTTAATATAATACGAGCTGATTCTTTCAATGATAATTTCTAGTTTGCTGCTTAAAACTTCAGAATATTCTTTAAAAGATTTTGAAGCCTTCATTTTATAATATATGGTGTAGTTTTTTACACGCCACGATTCGGAACACTCTTTTAGCTTTTCAAACAGGGAGAAATAAGAAACTGGCAATACCACAGTTTTTAACTTTGACCATTTATTGTCATATTTTTTTAGAATTTCTAAATCATAATCTATAGTTTGTGAAACATAACTTGCGTTAAAACAATTATTTGAAAAATAAATGGGATTTAAGCCAAAGAAAGAATGGGAACTACCCAATATAAGCACTTCTATTTTGTCAGAATTTTTGTCGAGGTAATTCTTTTTTAATATATAATCATTAGGTATAAGCCTAATTAATACTTCACTGGTCAGTGCTAAAAATATTATAGGAAGTATAAAGATCAGAAGGTTTTTAATGAATGTATTCATTGATTAAAACTGAGAATAAATAAAAACATAGTGTTTCCCTGCAAAAAATAAAATAGTTATGACAATTCCATAATAGGCTGCCCATCTTAATGGTCTGATCAATTTCATTTCTAAATCAGCAAATGGATGTTGATGTCCTCGTCCTATCCACTCAATAATAAAGAACAATGAAGCCAGAATCAGATTAATCAAACCCGCCACCCTGTTTGGGAATTTAGGAATTGAAAACAGAGAAATTGAAAATATTCGCCTGAGATACAAAAATGCTTCATGGACATTTAAGGACCGGAAAAACACCCATGCTATAGTTATAACTATCAGCGTGAAAATAGTCTCAATTACTATTGCTGTAAGATTTTTATTATTAATACCCATTAATTTATAGATCTTTTTTCTGGGTGATTTCATCATCTGATAGACAATAAGAAATAATCCATTTATCATTCCCCATATAATAAATGTATAATTGGCACCGTGCCACAGACCCGTAAGGAACCATGTTATGGCGCTTGTCATAATATATATGGCCATATTAGACTTGATAAACATTACCTTCTCACTTTTTATTCTCTCGTAAAACGCCATAGACATAGGCATAAAGACATAATCCCTTAGCCAGGATGTCAATGAAATATGCCATCGCCTCCAGAATTCAGAGATGTCTCGCGAAAAATATGGGTAAGCAAAATTCTGCATAAGATTGAATCCAAAAAGTTTCCCAATACCGATTGCCATATTCGAATATCCCGAAAAATCCGCATAAATCTGGATAGCGTAAAATCCTGCACCAACCAGGAGTGTACTACCTGAATAGACTGCACAATTTTTAAAGAAATCATCAACAAAAACGGAAAGATTATCTGCAATTACAACCTTTGCAAACATACCCCAAAGAATCTGTCTCAAACCGTCAACTGCCTGACTGTAATTAAATTCCCGACGTTTGGTAATCTGCCCCAGCAAGGAAGCTGGACGCTGAATAGGACCGGCAACTATTATAGGAAAGAAACTAAGAGTTAACAGAACCTCAGTAATATTTCTGTTTGCACGGAGGCTTTTAATATAAATATCAATTATATAGCTTAATGATAAAAAAACATAGAAGCTGATTCCAACAGGAAGAATGATTTTGGTTGTGGATCCTGACAGGGAGTATCCAAATAATGATACCAGATCAATGAAGCTTTGAATAAAAAAGTTATAATATTTAAAAACTACAAGAACCCCGATATTAGTAATCAGCCCAATTATAAACCAAATTTTTTTCTTCCGGTCTGCTTCGTTTTTATCTATTTCAATTCCAATAATATAATTTGCGAATGAAAGAAGTACCAGCAGAAAAAGGAATCGTCTATCCCACATGCCATAAAAAACATAGCTGGCAAATAATAATAATAAATTCTGAGCTTTAAGATCTTTAGCAGTAACAAACCAATACAGTACAAATACTATGGTACAAAAGATTATGAATTCAGCAGAGGTAAACGACATATCTCCTTTAAGTCTAAATATCTTGAATCATAACATGATTATTTTTACTAAATATATGAAGTATAATTAACATAGATTTTTTATTCAGCCAATTATTGTTCAACAAATTAATGAAAATATTCAGAAAATATAGTCTGCGGATAAAAAAGTAAATTAAGAAAGACATAGAACAGGTACAAATTAATAAGCGGTTATCTAGTATAAAACCAAGAATTATGAGATTAGTTCAATTATTTGTCAGGAGTGCCGGAGATTTTTAACCATTGTCGTTTCAATATAAAATCTGTCCTCAGCATAATTTAGCGAAGGGGACAGGCTGCAGCGGTGGCTCGGACCCAGGTACTCTAGATAAGCAAAAACAATTAAAATAAAAAAGCTTGCTAAACAAGCAAGCTCTGTTGTTGACCCACCTGGGCTCGAACCAGGACTCTTTAGAACCAAAATCTAACGTGTTGCCAATTACACCATGGGTCAGTGTGCTATAAATCGAGCTGCAAAATTAAAAATATTTTTTAATAGTGATCATAATGAAGCGAATTTGACAAACAAGCCTTGAAGTGATTAAATTAATCCGATAAGATCTTCTCGTATCGGGTTCTGTTCATCTCATCTACCTCTACAACAATAAATGGACATTCAACCAGAGAACGTAAAATAAATCCCAATTCGCACATATCCTCATCACCCCTTTCATAAAACCATGTTACATTGGCATTTTTTACTATGTCCTTTATTTCCGACAGCTCTCTTAATACGGTGAAAATCCACTTAATTGAACTGGTATTAATATATTCGAATCCCAATTCAATTTTTGACTTCCCTGCATAATCATGAGAATACCTTGATACCCATTCCTGAACTGGTCTATAGAAGTCGTTTGGATTTTCAGGTATTGACCGGCCCATAATAAATATCTTTCCCGGTTCCAGAATTATCCAGGGAGTTCGCTTAGTAGGACTATGCTTAAAACTATCAGGATACATTATCAAAATCTGTTAAGATATAATCCCCTGTTCTTCATACAAATATACACTGTAATGATAAATTTATAACCAATTTCACCAATCATTTTAAAACGGGATTTGTAAAATTAGAAAAAGACGGGTATTATCCAAATGTAATTAGATGACATTCTGATTAAAAAGAGTGTGATCGCTCTCTTCCCATAATGTCGGATGCTCCTCCTCGAATCTTTTCAGAATGGCTTTCATGATTGTTTCCCTGAGGAATTCGGATTTGTTTTTTACACGGTACCGGTTGCAATAAATCCCCAGTGCCCTCATTTCCCTGTTGTTGAGCATCAGGGAGAGTCGATTTGTCCTTCTTAAACGATCCTCCTTATAACTTGAATGTCTCACAATCTCAGCTTTGAATCAGACAACTAAATTAGAAAAACCAGTTATCCTGAGAACAGAGCGAAAAAATAGTTTTTAACATATAAAAAACAGTCAGCATATAAATAGCTGACTGTATGATATTTACAATATTGACAACTTTTAAATTTTTGCTCTGGCCCCCCAATCCCGCAATGCGGGACTCGTACTCTGCATTTAAGCAGGATTAGTCTAATTACCACAGAATTAATCCCCCTTTAGGGGGAAGGACGCGCAGCGGCCAGGGGGTTAAAACCTGTTCATTGCATTGAGATCAGTAAATGCCTCTTTAAGTCTTGCAATAAAAGTCTCTTCTCCTTTTCTGAGCCATACTCTCGGATCGTAATATTTCTTATTAGGCTTGTCTTCGCCTTCAGGATTTCCGATCTGACTCTGCAGATATCCCTGCTTTTCTTTTGAGTATTTATTTATTCCGTCCCAGAAAGCCCACTGCATATCGGTGTCAAGGTTCATCTTTACCGCTCCGTACTTAATAGCCTCTTTAATAAGATGTTTCTCTGATCCTGATCCCCCATGAAAAACGAAATTAACAGGATTAGCCCCTGTTTTAAATTTCTTAATAATAAAATCCTGGCTATTCTTCAGAATAATTGGTTTGAGTTCAACATTACCTGGTTTATATACCCCGTGTACATTACCAAATGATGCTGCGATAGTGAACATATTACTCACCTTTGAAAGTTCTTCATATGCATACGCCACATCCTCAGGCTGTGTGTATAATCGGGAACTGTCTATACCTGAATGATCTACACCGTCTTCTTCTCCTCCAGTGACGCCAAGTTCAATCTCCAGTAACATTCCTATTTTGTCCATTCTCTCAAGATACTTTTTGCATGTGGCAATGTTTTCTTTTAATGGTTCTTCTGAAAGGTCAAGCATATGCGAACTAAAAAGAGGTTTACCGTTAGCTTCAAAGAACTCCTCACCGGCATCGAGCAATGCATCGATCCATGGCAGAAGTTTCCGGGCGGCATGATCGGTATGGAGAATTACCGGAATTCCATAATAGTCAGCAACATTATGCACATGAAGTGCCCCGGAAATGCCACCTGCTATTGCTCCTACCTGATTTTCCTTTGGCAAACCCTGTCCACCGAAAAAATGCGCTCCCCCGTTAGAAAACTGAATTATTACAGGAGAATTAACCAGCCTGGCAGTTTCCAAAACAGCATTAACAGAATTGGTGCCAATTACATTCACCGCAGGAATAGCAAAGTCATTCTTGTTTGCATAGTCAAAAAGAGACTTTACATCATCTCCGAAAATTACCCCTGGCTCCAGATTTAATTCCTTATTAGTCATATAATTAAGTATTAATAGATAAATAAAAGTCATTTTTCGCTACAAAGATAACTAAATTTAAAACCGACGTGAAATAAATTGATCACTGTTAATTGAGCTTCTTTGATGCTTCTTTTGAAGAAAAATATTTCTTCTGTCTTAGATATTATTTATCTTCGTAAACTTATTTTTAAAATATTTCTGTTCTGATAAATATCAAATGTTGTTGAATCATCATATACTCATTAGTCTAAAAATGACCTGATTCATTTAAGGCCGTTTTCAAAAAACAAATATTGAAATGAAAAAAATCTTAATACTTATACTTACCTGCCTGTTTATTTCACAGGGACCGCTTTTTTCGCAACAAAAAGTCTGGTCCCTTGAAGATTGTATCAGATATGCAATTGAAAATAATCTTCAGATAAAACAACAGAATATTCAGACAAAAGTCCAGAAGAACTCTCTGGATCTGGCCAAACTAAATTTATTGCCTACTTTAAATGGATCTGCTTCAGATAATTTTTCTTTTGGCCGTACATTTGACCAGTCGACATTTTCCTACTCGAACAGAAATGGCCAGTCGAATAACTTTTACCTTGGCGGAAGTCTGAATATATTCAATGGATTACAGAATTTTAATTCTATTAAAAAGAATAAGTATCAGTTGTTAGCCAGTGAGCAGGATCTTCAGAGTATCAAAGACAATATAGCTCTGAATGTGGCACTTGACTATCTTCAGATTCTGCTGAATAAGGAACTCGTCAATGTTAACAGTAACCAGGTTCAGATCACTCAGCAGCAGATCACAAAAACTAAAAAGCTTGTTGACGCAGGAAGTGTTGCAAGAGGAAACCTGCTTCAGATAGAAGCACAGGCAGCCCAGGAAGAAGTTTCGCTTATTACAGTGGAAAACCAACTGGAAACATCTTATCTTAATATCAGTCAGCTGCTTGAATTAAAAACTCCTCAGGGTTTCGAAGTTGTTGTACCGGCAATCAGTATAGATACAAATGCAGTTATTGCAGGAAATATTGATGAGATATTTTCAAATGCGGAAGGAATAAGACCTGAAGTTAAAAGCTCGGAATATAATTTAACTGCTAGCCAGTACGACCTGAAAATTGCACAGGGTGGCAGAAGCCCGCATATCTCGATGAGCCATTCATTCAGTACAGGCTATGTGAGCACAACCAGGAAAGTTTTAAGCGTTGATCCTGTAACCTTTCAGACTATTACCGGACCATATTCATTCAACAGCCAGATAAATGATAACGTTACCTACGGCGTCGGCTTTACAATGAACATACCTATTCTGAACGGTTGGCAGGTTAACAAAAGGATCTCAAATTCAAGGTTAGCCATTCAAAACAGCCAGTATGTACTAGAGGGAACGAAAAAAACATTATATAAGAACATACAACAGGCATATACAGATGCCATGGCAGCCCTTAAAAAATATAATGCGAGTCTAATAGCAGTAGTCTCGACGGAGGAATCATTCAGATATACCGAACAAAAGTTCAATGTGGGAATGGTGACTTCTGTTGATTATAACGCTGCAAAAACGCAGCTTCTTATTGCACAATCAGATATGGCACAGGCAAAATATGAATTCATATTTAAAACCAAGGTTCTCGATTTTTATAAAGGTTTACCATTAAAGCTCAATTAATAATTCAAAAATCCAAACATTTTAAGATACAAAAACATGAAAAACAATAAGATCCTTAAGATTTTACTCCCTATAGTAGTCNNTTAACATTAAAGGTGGCTGTTGAGAATGCCGAAAAACGCACAATCGTTGAAACAATTACTGCAAACGGTAAAATTCAGCCTGAAAAAGAGGTAAAAATCAGCCCTGATGTTTCCGGTGAAATTGTAGAACTTACTGTAAAAGAGGGTTATCATGTTGAGAAGGGTCAGTTACTGCTCAGAATAAAACCAGATAATTATATTTCCCAGAAAGACAGGTCCCTGGCAGAAATAAGCTCAGCCCAGGCCCGCCGTGCCCAGGCAGAAGCACAATATATACAGGCTGAACTGTCATTCCAGAGAAGCAAACAGCTTTATGATCAGCAGACTATATCAAAGTCTGACTTTGAACAGGCTCAGGCTACATATACAGTTGCCAAAGCTACGGTCGATGCAGCCAAATTCGCAATAACAAGTGCCGAAGCATCACTTAAAGATGCAAATGAGAACCTGACAAAAACATCAATATATGCACCAATGACCGGTACAGTTTCAATGCTTCTGGTAGAACTTGGTGAGAGGGTAGCAGGAACCAACCTTATGGCAGGTACAGAACTGATGAGGGTTGCAGATCTTTCACGCATGGAGGCTCAGGTGCAGGTAAATGAAAATGATATCCCCCGGGTTAAGATTGGAGATACAGCACTTATCGAGGTGGATGCATATCTTGACCAGAAATTTAAAGGGATAGTTACCGAAATTGCCAATTCAGCCAAAACTACTGGGGTTTCAGCTGACCAGGTTACAAATTTCGATGTTAAAATTCTGGTTCTTCCTGAGTCTTATCAAAAACTGGTGGATGCCGGAGATAAAAATCCTTTCAGACCCGGGATGTCAGCTACTGTGGATATACG
>PMIL01000028.1:0-226 GCA_003157075.1 Bacteroidales bacterium
TAACATTATTTATAACTAAATATCAAAAAGGAAATTATTGTATTGCTTTCCTGTTTTCACCCATGCAACCCCCGATTTTTAATCCTAAATGGATATAATTTGTTATTTCCAAAATCCTTTTTGCTAATGAATTAAATTTCAATCATTTAATATAATATTCCGGTGCGCTGCACCTTTGGACTCTATGACAATCATTTATCTGCAAATATTATGGTGCTCCGCACCT
>PMIL01000028.1:265-971 GCA_003157075.1 Bacteroidales bacterium
CATATTGTTTATTATAGGATAAACATAGAAAATCGGATCGGATGAATTTTGTTAATGACGTGCGACTACCGCTGAGAAGCCTATTCATAAAATATATCTCATAAATACAAGGATTCTATTGTGAGTTGATATACTTTCGGGACAAATGCTTTCAGCTTTTCAATTCTTAGAGTATAATTTATCATTTACCTTATTTTTCTAAGTATAATAAACTATTAGAAATCACTTTTAACATAAATTATTACTAATAATCAAATAGGAATTTATTGAATTGCTTCGATATCAGTTCTCCGGTATATTTCTGTTTCTGCTTTAAAAATGTAAATTAAGTTTGGATATTAGATACCGAACTTTTATATTTGGCATGTTAAACCTAAATCTAAACTCGTNNATGGCACAGACAATACTCGTTACAGGTACTGTTACCTCTTCTGTTCAGGGAGAGGGTAATATTCCTGGTGTTACCATTACTGTAAAAGGAACCACTTTAGGAGCCCTTACAGATGTTAATGGAAAATATTCAATTTCAGTGCCTAAGGGTGCAACTACACTTGTTTTTTCATATATAGGTATGAAAACTCAGGAGGTTGCTATTGGAGGACGCTCCACAGTGAACGTTACCATGGAATCCAATGTTGTGGGATTGAATGAGGTTGTAGTTACTGCCCTGGGTATTTCAAGAGAGAGAAAAGCTCTTGGATATTCA
>PMIL01000028.1:1006-4176 GCA_003157075.1 Bacteroidales bacterium
TAATAATCAGCCACTTTATGTTATAGACGGAGTTCCGATAATATCTGGCGGCGGATCTGACGGCGTTGACGGTGTAGCTCATAAGGATGCACTGGCTGACCTTAACTCCGATGATATTGAAAGCATTTCGGTATTAAAAGGTGGTGCAGCTACTGCATTGTATGGTTTGAGAGCTGCTACTGGTGCAATAGTTATTACAACTAAAAAGGGTACATCTGGCAAAACTGTGGTTAATTTTGGCTCTAGTGTTACAATAGAAAAAATAACACAGACACCCAAACTTCAGAATACATTCTCTCAGGGATTAGATGGAAAATTTTCCAAGTTCAACAGCGCATCCTGGGGAGCAAGAATTGATACCATGCGGTATTCCACTAATCCTCTTGCATTTCCGGCTGATGCGGCTCATTACAAGGATGCCGCTGATTATATGACAAAATGGGATCCCAATGGATTTATAGTAAATCAATCCAGCCCATATGCTGATCAGAATGCGACCATTAAAACATATAATCCATATGATTTTTTCCAGACAGGGATTACATATAATAATAACTTTAGCGTTTCAGGCGGTGATGAGAAGTCAACTTACTTTTTATCATTAGGGAACACTTCACAAACAGGTATTATACCTCATAATACATTTAACAAAACCAATATTAAAGTATCTGTTGAACACAAATTCACCAAAAAGATATCCCTGGGTGCAAATATCAACTATGTATATGATGAGGGGAATAAGATTCAACAGGGATCAAACACCTCCGGTGTTATGCTTGGTCTGGTGAGAACACCTCCGACATTTGATGATTCCTACGGATATATTTTCTCTAATGGAAAACAGCGTAGTTATCGCGGGGGAACAGGCTATGACAATCCATACTGGACCGCAAATAAAAACTCCTATAAAGACAAAACCAATCGTATGTTTGGTGATGTTCATGCAAGTTATGTTGCTACAAATTGGCTTAGCTTTAACTATCGTCTTGGTGTTGACTGGTTTAATTCATATTATAAAGACTATTTCGCAATATTTTCAAACAGCACTCCGGCAGGAAAAGTTAATGTGTCGAATGCACTAAACCGTGATATCAACTCCGACCTGTTAATGACTCTTCACAAGACTTTCGGAGATCTTGATGCAAGCCTCACACTTGGCAACAACCTGTATTCATCTTTAATTGAATCAACAACAAGCCAGGCCAACGGACTAATATTGCTCGATTTCCCGAATATGAATAACACCACGGATAACAGGGGATATGAAGCAACTCAGCAAAAACGTACCGGTGCAGTATTTGGAGCACTTTCCTTAAGTTATAGGAGTATGCTGTTCTTAGATGGTACGCTTCGTAATGAAAGATCAACAACTCTTCCTGCAGGGAATAATTCATTCTCCTATCCTTCAGGAAGTTTTGGTTTTATTTTCACGGAATTAAGCGGTCTTAAAGGCAATAAAATTCTGCCTTATGGAAAGATCAGAGCTTCTTATGCTGTTACAGCTCAGGATGCTCAGTTATATGTAACAGATAATTATTTTTACGGAGCTAATTTCACCGATGGGTGGACCAGCCCCGATGGAATGCTGTTCCCATATAATGGTGTGTTAGGCTACACATACACTGATCAGCTCGGGAACATTAACCTGAAACCGGAAATGATGAAAACCTTTGAGGTTGGTACAGAATTAAAGTTTCTGGATAATCGCATCAGCCTCGATCTTGCTTATTTTATGAATCATAATCAGGATCTTTTAATGTCAGTGCCTATTGCATCTTCAACCGGATTTAGTTCAAAATATATGAACGCAGGTAAAATGTCAACCAAAGGTTTCGAAATCCAGCTGGGTGGAGACATTGTGAAAAGTAACGGCTTTAACTGGAATCTTACTGTCAACTGGTCAAATCCCAAGACTATGGTTGATGAACTGGCTCCCGGCGTTGATAATCTTTTCCTTGGTGGATTTACCGGTTCACAGATCAGGGCAGTTGCCGGGCAATCATACCGCTCAATATATGCAACAGTATTTGCTCATGATGATCAGGGAAATATTTTGATCAATCCAACCGGAACATTTAAAGGCTATCCTGTTGCATTGGGCGAAATGAAGTATATCGCCGATGTTCAGGAAAAATGGAGGATGGGGCTTACCAACACTTTTTCCTACAAAGGTTTACGGCTCTCAGCAACTCTTGAGATCAAAAACGGCGGGCATATGTGGAATGGAACACGCGGAGCCCTTGATTACTTCGGAACTTCTGTGGGAAGTGCAGCTCGTGCTGCCACAGATGTAACAAATTATGGCGGTGTTTATGGATATGTGAATCCCTTGGGTGTAATAATTCACACCGATGCAGCTGGCAATGATTTATCCAGTTCAGCTGCTCCTGTCTCAAATTCTCTTTCAGTAATGGAGAACGCCCAAAATTGGCGCCGGGGTAATGGAAGCGGATTCCAGGGCCCTTCGGAATTCTATGTTGAAAAAACCGACTGGACAAGACTCAGAGAAGTAACACTTGCTTATGATTTGCCAAAGAGCCTTCTTGAAAGAATAAAATTGCAGCAACTTGGCATATTTTTCACCGGAAGAAATCTTTTCTTAAGTACTCCATATAAGGGAATTGATCCTGAGACTAGCTTGGTTGGAGCATCTAATGCACAAGGGATGGATTACTTTAACATGCCGGGAACAAAATCATATACTATTGGACTAAAGGTTTCTTTTTAACTATAGCTTGTATGAAAACTCAGCTAGTAAAAATTTCGATTTGGTACAGTCAACAAATTAATTTTAAAAATATGAAAAATAGATATTTAAGATATTTGATGAGTATATTGCTTATGGTAGTTTTTCTCGCTACCTCCTGCAAAAAATGGGTTGATCCCAAAATAAACATAGATCCGGACAATCCACGGGATGTTTATTCCGCTCTTATTATACCAAGTGCCGAAGGAAACCTGGCATTCACTATGCAGGGTTTTGACTATGTCGGAGTTACAGGCATGTGGCTGCAATATTTCGAAGGACTTGATCGCCAGNNTCAGAAAATAATTGATAAGACCTCTATTACTGATGCTGCCAGTCCTCACATGAAGGGAATGGCAGAGGTTTTAAAAGCAAATGCTCTCGGTATAGCAGTTGGTCTGTGGGGAAGCATTCCAAATACCAC
>PMIL01000336.1:0-5178 GCA_003157075.1 Bacteroidales bacterium
ATTATTTTTTCCTCATCTCCTGGTTTTTGCCTCATCCCGCTTGCTCCATTTGGTTTAGGCGACCTCACCCTAAATCCTTCTCCATAAGCAGGGGAGAAGCCTTTTCCTACCAGTTCAGAACCTCATCCGGTACATTCAGCAAGGAGTCACAAATCCAATCAGCCCCTTTGAGTGCTGCCGTTTCAAATGATGTTGTTACTGCAAGACACCTGCATCCGGCAGCTTTACCAGCATCTATCCCGCTTATTGCATCTTCTACAACCAGGCAATTACCGGGTTTTAATCCCAGACTCTTGGCTGCTTTCAGGTAAATTTCCGGAAATGGTTTTTTCTTCTTTACATCAAGACCAGTAATGATTGAGTCAAACGTATTTCGTGATAGTCCGATCTCCTTTAGATTAACCTCCATCTTTATCGTGTCGGCACTCGTAGCCAGAGACAATTTGAGACCTTTATTTCTGCATTTTGAAATGAACTCAAGAGATCCCGGTAAAGGATATAGTTTTCCACTGACAATTTTTTCATAAATATTATATGTCCTGGCTTTAACCTGCTCAATATCAACTATAATTCCATGTTTCTCAGCAACACCTCCGATATATTTGTTTTCCCCCATACCAACAAAAGGTTGAAAATCCTCTGGTGATACAATTATTCCAAGCTCGGAGAACATCATAATTGCAGCTTTACAAATAAAAGATTCGGAATCTACAAGGACTCCATCCATATCGAAAAGCACACCTCTTATCATCTGAATAATCTTTCTAATTCCAGTATCCTGGCTTTATCGAGGGGCCTTCTTTTCCCGGTCATTTCTGTCATCAATGTCATTTTTGCAGCATTTTCCAGAACCTCAATTTTATCAAATGCCTGAAGAAGATTTGTGCCGGTCGTCAGGATACCATGATTCTCCAGCAAAAGTATATCCGATTTGAGAATATTCTCGGCTGCAACCTCGGCCAGTGCAGTTGACCCCATTAATGCATACCTGACGAAAAGAGGATCTCCTAGTATTGCCTTAGCTTCTGCAGTCAGATTTGTGTTTATCTTGGCTTTTATCGCAGTGAAGAGAGAGGCGAAAACAGGATGAGCATGGACAATTGCAAGTATATCTTTTTTCTTCTTATAAATTGCAAGATGCATTGCTGTTTCAATTGATGGTTTAAGATGCGGGGTCAGATTTTCTCCGAAAATATTCACTATCCCTACCTCTTTCCATTTCATTCTGCCCTTATCTGTAGCAGAGGGTGTTATCAGAATAAGATCATCGGTAAGCCGCAGACTGATATTTCCACCGAAAGTGGTTGTCAATCCATGTTTATAGAGACGCCGCATAAAACGGGCGACGTCCTTCCTCTCTGCCTTGAATTTTTCTTTGATTTCCATTTGATGATTAGCTGACCAGATCAATAATGCCGTTAAGAATATAACGGGGACGGTAAGGGAATTGGTCAATACCATTCCTGTCAGTGATCCCGCTTAAAACAAGCAATGTATCTATTTCCGATTCAAGTCCGCATCTCACATCGGTATCCATCCTGTCACCGATAACAATAGCATCTTCTCTTTTGACGCCAAGCCGTTTAAGAGCGCTTCGCATCATCAGCGGATTGGGTTTGCCGACAAAATATGCTTTTTTACCGGACGCGATTTCTATCGGAGCTATCAGTGCCTTTGTAGAAGGAGTTATACCTACTTCGATCGGACCGCTGATGTCTGAATTTGTCCCAATCAGCTTTGCACCTCTGATCACCAGATTCACAGCCAGTTCAACTTTTTCGAAATTATAACTGTGAGTATCGCCTACAACGACATAATCGGGATTTACATTATTTACACTATATCCAACGCTGTATAATGCATGTATTAGTCCGGCATCGCCAATTATATAAGCGCTGCCGTCAGGTTTCTGATTTGAAAGAAAACTGGCAGTTGCCAGAGCACTGGTATAAAAATGTTCTTCATCAATATTTATTCCAAGCCTCTTCATCTTTTCATGAAGTTCTTTAGGAGTTCTCTCGCTTGAGTTAGTGAGGAAAAGGTATTTTTTCCCGGATTTTTCCAGCCATGTTAAAAAATCAATTACCCCGGGGAGGAGTTTGTTACCATGGTAAATTACACCATCCATATCGATAATGTATCCGGCTTTGCTTTTAATGTTTTCTAATACGTTTTCCATTCAGTTCTAATTTATAGACAAATATACCTATGATTTCTTAATATATTAAATCTGCTCAGCGCATTATTAAGAGAATTGAAATACCACAAGGAATCTAAGAAGACGAGTTACACTTCTTTTTTGTAAAGGATATGCAATAAGGTTGGCAGAATGATAAGCAAAAGGGGAAGAGCAATTATAAAGCCTCCAATGACTGCTATTGCCAGCGGTTGATGCATCTGCGCACCTGAACCAACCCCCGTTGCGAGTGGCATCAAAGCAATTATAGCTCCGATAGCAGTCATGAGTTTTGGTCTCAGACGTGTTGAAATTGCAAAAACAAGAGATTCATCCACTGTTCCTTTCTGACGGTTTGTATTGAATTGCTGAAAAGTAAAAATTGCATTTTCGCCTATAATTCCGACAATCATTATCAATCCGGTATAACTGCCGACATTTAACGGGGTATTTGTAATAAACAGAGCAATAAGACTTCCCGATATTCCCAGAACTGCAATAAGCAAAATTGAAAATGCAGCTTTAAAATCTTTAAACAGGAAAAGCATTAGGGCGAACACCAGCAAGCTCGCCAGAATGAGAATTAACAGGAGCTCCTTGAATGATTTCTGCTGATCGGCATATTCCCCTCCATATTCAATATTATAGCCCTGAGGAAGGAATATTTTTGAATCAATGGTTTTCTGAATTTGCTTCATTGCTGATCCAAGATCTTTGTTATTCAACCTGGCAGTGACGATTGAAACCGACTTTAGATTATCCCTGTTAATCTCGGCAACGCCTTCCTTTAACCAAATTGAAGAAAGTGTGGTGATAGGTTTAAGTTTTCCGTCGGGAAGGAATACAAAGTGATCTTTAATATTCTCCAGACTATTTTTTGTGCTGTTAGGATAGATCATCCTTATAGATGTCATTTGTTCCTTCTCCGGGATGCTTCCTATGATATTTCCCTCAACCATTGTCTGAAGCTGAAACTGGAAAGAGGATGGTGTTATTTTATACTGTGCCAGTTTTTGCTGGTCAGGAATAACCTCTATAGAAGGACCTGCTATAATTACACCATCGAAAACATCCTCGACACCCTCAATTTTTTCAATCTCACCGGCAACTTTCCCGGCAAGATCATTCAATACCTGATGGTCACTGCCAAATATTTTTATTTCAATCGGTTGAACGGAAGCCATGAGATCACCAAGCATATCACCTATTACCTGTCCGAAATCTATCTGTAAGGCAGGTTGTGTTGCCTCAATTCTTTTCCTGATATCATCAATAACTTCATCTGTGCTCCTTGTCCTCTTATCCTGTAAATGTATCAGATAATCGCCGTCATTAGGCTCAGTAATAAAAAATCCCATCTGCGCGCCTGTTCTTCTTGAATATGTTGCAACCTCAGGAATCTTGACTATTATTTTCTCAACTTCTGTCAGCATCCTGTTTGTCTCTTCAAGCGATGTTCCCGGCGGTGCTTTGTAATCAAGAACAATCGAACCTTCATCCATTTCGGGAAGAAATCCTGTTTCAAGACGAGGAAGGATATAAATTATAGATATAATCAGGAAAAGAATAAAAAGAACGCTGATCATAGGTCTTCGTAGGAAGAAGCCTACCCAGTTCCTTGTTTTTGTGATCCTTTTCTTCGTAATTTCTTTTTCCGGGAAAAATGATCTTACATCTGAGAACCAGATGTAAATGACCGGGAGTCCGATCCAGGTGACAAAGAAAGAACAGACAAGTGTAATTATCATTGTGTTTGTCAGGACATTGAAATAAGCGCCTGCAACCCCGCCAAGAAGCATGAATGGTACAAAAATAACAATGGTGCTTATTGATGATCCAACCATCGAGGGGATTAGATAATTAACTGCCTGGTGAACTAGTTGATTTGAAGGCCTTTCAGGAAACTCTTCGTGTGTCCTGTGGATCTGTTCCACCACTACTACAGCATCATCAATTATCAGCCCTATCGCAGCAGCTATTGCTCCGAATGTCATAATATTGAGAGTATAGCCGATACTGTAAAGGACAATAATTGTCAAAAGCAGGGTGACAGGAATTGTTACAAGAATTGTGGCGCTCGCTCTGAATGACCTTAAAAACATAATTGTAACCAGCAGTGCCAGCAATAATCCCAGCCAGAGGCTGTCATTAACGCTTTTTATTGCTTTATTAACAAAATCAGCCTGATCGTAGTATAACGAAATATGCACATCGGCCGGTAGCAACTTTTCAAGTTCTTTCTTCTTTGATGCAACATCCTTTGAGAGATTAATAAGGTTAGCACCGGGTTGTTTGAGGATAGCTACCAGAAGTCCCTGCCGCCCATTGGCATTTATTCTTGTGTATTCTGTTCTTTCTCTTACATTAACATCAGCTACATCTTTTATTTTAATAAGTCTTTTGCCATCATTACGGAGTACAACATTTTCAATGTCTTTCAGGTTATAAAGCCCTGCATCTGTGATATTAAGATAGAGCCGCCTGTAATCGGAAAGAAAGCCATTTGAGGTGATAAAGTGATTCTGGTTAAGGACATCTCTTATCAGCTCTGGTGTTACCGATAAGGTACCCATTTTAAGCTGATTCAGCTCAATCCAGAACTCTTTTGTTTTTCCTCCGATTATGCCAACAGAAGAAACGCCATCGATCTGGGATAAAAANNCACATATGTTGCAATAAGGTTAAGCTCAATTGGCGTTTTGTTATTGCTTTCAACTGTGAATCCTATGACCGGCAGGATGGAGGGATTCATCTTTTCGATCTGAATCTGAACATCAGCAGGGAGATTATTCCTGATCTGGGAGATCCTCGATTCCATCATCTGCTGATTAACGTTTATATCAGCGCCCCAGTTCAGAAAGGCAGATATTTCACAAGTACCACGGCTGGTTGTGCTGCGAAGGATCTTAAGATCAGGCACCTGTTTAATAGCATCTTCAAGTGGCCTGGTAACCGTTATCATCATCTTGTCAACAGGTTGTTCCCCGTTATCAGCAATGACC
>PMIL01000336.1:5221-5451 GCA_003157075.1 Bacteroidales bacterium
GAAGAAATTCTTCATATTGTCATTTCTGAATAATTGTTACTCTGGCAGTATCAGGTAACCCGTAATTTCCGGTTAATAATATCCTGTCTGATGTTTCGAATACAGGTTCAGTAATTTCCACCTCATCATTATTTTCAAATCCTTTACTTACGGAAATTTTTACAGCAGTACTGTCATTTATTAGTTTCATGACCCAGAAATTTGTCTGGGTTTCATCTCCCAGTATGGCA
>PMIL01000166.1 GCA_003157075.1 Bacteroidales bacterium
GTAAGATCGTTGATGTCAGGGAAGCCACTGAAGATGAATTGGCAGCAACAATGCACTCCTGCTCGGGTTGCGGGACAGGTGAGCATTCGGGTAGCGGAACCGGTGAGCATTCAGGTTGTGGTACCGAAGAAAATTCAGGCTGCTCCGGGAATTGTGGCTGATAAAACAGACTCTTAGGACAGTCTGCCAGTATATACTGATTTTAATGCAAAAAGCCTGGAAATTATTTCCTTTTGTGCTTCTGAGTTTTATAAGCATTACTCTGGTTCTGTTAGTTCTTAAAGCTAATGGGATACTTCAGATTTATTCAGGTATTTTACTTACATTCAGAATTTTATCAGTCATCCTTCTTATTATTTATGCACTGCGAAAGCGCTCCCTGACAACATGGATTCTCGTGTGTATGATCGCCGGAGCCGAATTCGGATATGATGTTCCGGAAGTGGCGAAAAAACTTCAGGTTTTCAGCGACATTTTCCTGCGGATGATAAAGACCATTATTGCACCGCTTCTTTTTTCAACTCTGGTCGTGGGTATTGCCGGACATGCAGATATCAAACAGATCGGAAGAATGGGATGGAAATCACTTTTATACTTCGAAATTGTATCTACTATAGCACTGTTTATCGGACTGCTTGCAATAAATATCGGAAAAGCAGGTGTTGGAGTGGTTTTGCCTCCAAACCCTGAAGTGCCTGCAATTGCGAATATTAAAGCTCAGACGCCGGGCGATTTTATCCTGCATATTTTTCCTGAAAATATAGCGAAAGCAATATTCGAGGGTCAGATCTTACAGATTGTGATCTTCAGCATTGTCTTCGGGATTGCTGTGGCGATGGTTAAAGAGAAATACAGAACTCCAATGATCCGGTTTAGTGAAAGCCTAGCTGAGATTATGTTTAAGTTCACTAATATTGTGATGTATTATGCGCCTATCGCCGTCTTTGCCGCAATAGCTTATACAGTAGGTCATATGGGCCTGGATATACTGTATAACCTCTTTAAACTGCTGGCTACACTCTATGTGGCTTTATTTGTATTTCTGGTTTTTGTTCTTCTGCCTGTGGCTCTCATTTTCAGAATTCCCGTCAGGCCATTTATCAGGGCAGTCTCAGAGCCCGCGACCATTGCTTTTGCCACATCCAACTCCGAATCCGCATTACCATCTGCAATGGAAACGATGGAGAAGTTCGGAATTCCAAGAAAAATAGTCGCTTTTGTTATACCTACAGGTTATAGTTTTAATCTTGACGGAACAACATTATATCTGTCGCTGGCATCAATCTTTGTAGCACAGGCTGCGGGAATAGATCTCCCCATTGAAAAGCAGATTATAATATGCTTTACCCTTATGCTTACAAGTAAAGGTGTTGCAGGAGTGTCAAGAGCTTCACTGGTGATACTGCTCGGAACAGTGGCAAGTTTTGGTTTGCCTGTAGAACCTATCTTTATAATTCTTGGGATTGATGTTCTGATGGATATGGCACGTACATCTGTCAATGTTATTGGTAATTGTCTTGCTACCGCAGTAATTGCCCGTTCTGAGAACGAGTTCGACGAAGTGGCAGCCAGGAAATTCAAAGCTGAATAAAATCAATTTATTAAGAATTTTTTAACCTCTACGAGGTAAAAAAAATCACGATTCTGTTTGTCAAAAGAATTCCTCGTAGAGGATTAAGAAGATATTATATTTGAATATATGGCACATCTTTTATAATAGGACCAAAAGAGTGCAAATTTTTGGAAAAGTCTCAACCCTGCCAGAATTGAATATTTCACCTCTTTCAGAAGGAGAGTCTTAAATATTCGATTTTTCAATTATATACTTATGCTGATTAGGAAATTGCAGATAGAGAAGTAATTCATCTTTAAAGAAAATCAAACTTTCTGTATGTTTATCATCAACATTACATTTGTAATTACAGTTTTAATTGTTGATTAATTACGTATGTAATTGAATTTTAACATAAATAAGATTACATAGGTAAATAATCTGAGGAAGATTTAAGCTAAGATCATAATAGTCATATAATCAATAATATAAACGCTACTAATTATAGCAATTGGTATTCTTGAGGAACCTATAAAGGAGACAAATACAGCAATTAATTTAGAAATATACTTTAAATAACTGTATACCATGATTTTAGATTACTAAACTCTTGTAGTACTTCACATAATATTTTATTGTAAATTACACTATATCAATTACATACAAACATAATTACGTTTGACTGTAGACTTTATATTTTGACTAGTTACATATGTAATTATGTTAAATTACAAATGGAATTAGTATTTTATTTACATTTGTAATAACAAATTTATGCTTTATGAAAGAGCGTTTACTTGAATTTCTCAGGGTTGAAAATAAATCATCTGCCCAATTAGCTGAAGAAATTGGAGTTCAGGCATCAGGTATCTCCCACATATTATCAGGCAGGAACAATCCAAGTCTTGATTTTGTACTGAAAATGCTTGAGAAATATCAGTTTCTATCAACTGACTGGCTTTTATTTGGTAAAGGTCCTATGTATGCTGATTCTAAAATGCATACCTTATTTGATTATAATCTGGCTGAGAACAGGGAAAACACTGTGGTCAGGACAAAAGATGAAGATATACGACATGAAACAGATTCTCAGGATGATCTGAAACGAAGAGCAGACAACTCCTCTGTACATCCTGAAGACAATCCAACCTCAGAAGTTGTAAAGATAGTCTGGTTCTTCGGAGATAACAGCTTTGAGGAGTTTGAACCTCGCAAATAATTTGTATCTGCAAATGAGGTAAATAAGAAATTATCATCTCTTTATATTTTTCAAAATCAGTCAATACGATTATCTTTGTCGTAAACGCATTCTCGATGGCTAAGCGTATTGAAGATCTCAAAATAATTGGAAATAAGCGTCTTAATGATGATTTCTTTATTCTCGAATTAACCGGGAATACAAAGATACCCGAATTTAAACCCGGTCAGTTTGTACAGGTTAAAGTTGATGGAAGTCATGAAACATTTCTTCGTCGGCCAATATCGATACATGATGTTGATTATGAGAGCAATACCTTTAAATTGCTTATTCAGATAGCAGGTAATGCTACAAAGACGCTCGCAGGGTTGAAACGTGGAGACGTACTCAACCTGGTTTACCCGCTCGGCAATTCTTTTTCTCTGCCTGAAGAAAGCGAGACAGTACTGCTGGTGGGAGGAGGATGCGGAATTGCACCTTTGCTGTTCCTTGGGAAATATTTAAAATCCCGTGGTTGTGTGCCTGATATCCTGCTTGGATTCCGAAACAAGGAAAGAATAATTGAATTTGAAGAATATCGTAAAACAGGCAACGTTTTTGTTACGACTGAAGATGGATCAATGGGGGAAAAAGGTTATGTAACGAGCCATTCTGTTTTTTCAGCCCAACACTACAGCAGGATTTACTGCTGTGGTCCTGACAGAATGATGAAGGCACTAGCAACCTATTCGAAAAGCAGAAACATAATATGTGAAGTATCACTTGAAAACCTTATGGCATGTGGAATAGGAGTATGCCTGTGTTGTATTGTTGATACAGTTAAAGGCAACCTCTGTGCATGTATTGACGGACCAGTTTTCAATGTAAATGATTTAAAATGGTGAATCTGGCATTTTCTATCGGTGATCTGGAATTTAAAAACCCTGTGCTGACAGCTTCTGGAACATTCGGATATGGATCGGAATTTGATGATTTTTTTGATGTTTCAAGACTTGGAGGGATCATACTTAAGGGTACTACGATTGAACCCAGGGAGGGCAACGCATATCCCAGAATGGCGGAAACACCCTCCGGCATGCTTAATGCGGTTGGTTTGCAGAATAAAGGAGTAGATTACTTTGAAAAGAACATTTATCCGTGCATAACCAGGTATAATACCAATTTAATCGTAAATATCAACGGAAGTTATATTGAAGACTATATTGCGCTGGCCGAAAGAATTTGCAAGCTTGAAAAGATAGCAGCTGTTGAACTCAATATATCGTGTCCTAATGTAAAAATGGGAGGAATGGCATTTGGTACCAATCTTGATTCGGCACGAGAAGTGACCAGGGAGGTAAGGGCTGTTTGTTCAAAAAAGCTTATCGTCAAGTTGTCTCCGAATGTTACAAATATTGTGGATTTTGCGAGGGCTGTTGAAGAGGAAGGCGCAGATTCGGTTTCACTCATCAATACACTGCTTGGGATGTCTGTTGATGTTATTAATATGAAACCTTCATTATCGACAATTACCGGAGGGCTCTCCGGTCCTGCCATAAAACCGGTTGCCCTGAGAATGGTATGGCAGGTAGCTAACGCTGTAAAAATTCCGGTAATTGGTATGGGAGGGATCATGACCGCCTCAGATGCCATGGAATTCTTTCTTGCAGGCGCGAGTGCAGTTCAGATAGGAACAGCTTCATTTATTGATCCGCAAGCATCGGTAAAGATCCTGGAGGGTATAGAAGAGTATCTTATTAATAAAGGTTTTTCTGATATTAAAGATGTCATAGGCTATATAAACCNNTATAATTTAATTACCATAGAAATGTCAGAAAATTTACAAATTGATAATCTTGACAAGAAAATTCTTGATATTATTACAAAGAATGCAAGGATTCCATATCTGGAGGTTGCCCGCGAGTGCGGGGTATCAGGAGCAGCCATCCATCAGCGTGTTCAGCGCCTTATTCGTATTGGTGTCATAAGGGGATCTGAATTCAAGGTTGATCCGGTTATGGTAGGATTCAAGACCTGCGCTTATATTGGAATATTTCTCGACCATCCCGGTCATTTCAGGGATGTTGTCGATAAGTTTAAAGAGATCCCTGAAATAATTGAATGTCATTATACCACAGGAAATTATTCTCTGTTTATAAAGGTTTATACACGTGATAATGAACACCTCAGAATGATATTGACAGATACGATTCAGAACATTGCAGGAATTGTCCGCACAGAAACTTTGATTTCGCTTGAAGAATCAATAAACCGGCAGATTCCGGTTCTTTCCAGGTAGTTAGCAATGGAATGTTCATATTGAATTTTCATGGCAATTTCCTTTTATCAATAAAATGGGATAATTGCATTTAAAAATTGTTCTATTCTTTTGCTTTAAAATAAAATTNNGGTTCGAGCCCCAGCTGGATCACAGAAACACAAAAAGGAATTATTTGTAATTCCTTTTTTTATGTCTTATTAAGAAAATGTATACTGTGTATATACTTCATAGTGAGAGTCTTGGCCGATATTATATTGGCTATACCAATAATCTCCCCAGAAGGTTAAGTGAACATAACAGAATTAAAGGAAAGTATACTGACATTGGCATACCATGGGTAGTTGTTTATACAGAAACATTTGTTGCAAAGAGAGAGGCAATGGATAGGGAGAAGTATATTAAAAGTATGAAATCCAAGAATTTCATAATCGAATTGATAGCTCAGTGGTAGAGCATTCCGCTTTGCGGAAGGGTCCTGGGTTCGAGCCCCAGCTGGATCACCAAAACAAGCCTTCGTTAGAGGGCTTTTTTTATGCTTAGTAGTCTGATATTTTGTAAACTATTCTTCATTAATTCAGCACTTGCAACGACTTCGGTTATACTCCAGCTCCATAGATTACTGCAATAAGTTCACTGTTGCCAGATACAAAATCAAACCTTGCCTCCTCACGCATTTGTTCCCTATTGAACATTTGATATTTTGCATTGTTATCTTTTTCGACAATTGCTGAAAATAACCGCAACACTGTCTGTAAATTTTCAGATGAATGAAGTGGTTATTCTGATCTCGCACATCGCATATCTTTTTAAAATTTGCCTGTTTTTATAGATCATTTTCAGCGAAAAGAATGTTCAGGCTGGGAGGATATGCTGAAAATCCTTCAGCAGAACAAATGGCTTCTGCAGTAGCCTTATCTGCATAAATTCTATTTAAAAAATAATCAATTAAAATATGTAAAATGAAAATCAAATCAATGTTTACAGCTTTTACGTTAAAAGCTATTCTTGTTATAATGGTTGGTTTTGCGGGCTTTGCTAAATGCGATGCGCAATCTATCGTAGGTAAATGGAATGGTGTTTCTGTGAAAAATTATTTTAGCGCTGAGTACGCGAAAGTTGCAGGTAAATCAATGGAAGAAAAAACTATGAAAGAAGCCGGTAATTCAGCAATTGAATATAAACCAGATCACACATT
>PMIL01000201.1 GCA_003157075.1 Bacteroidales bacterium
AACCCAACTCATTACCTTTGAGAAAACATAATGTTTTTCATCTCCGCGTATCTCCCAAATGCCTTTATCCGGTTTTTCCCAATGAGTGGAAACTGTAAGGGAAATATTGCGTACAATTTCCCATAAATCTTCAATTTCGTCTAATGTACCCGGAAAAAATTCATAATACTGGTGAATAATATTCAAAAGATAACCAAAAACATCATTTTGTCTCTGGGAGTATGCGGCATTTCCAATTCTCACCGGTTTTGAGTTTTCATATCCCGACAGATGTGAAAGTTCTGTTTCTATGAGTTCCCTTTCACCTCTGATTCCATACATTATCTGGAATGAATCGGTTTTTGACTTAAGAATTCTCTTTAAATAATCAAGGAAGCGTTGTGCGGAATATAAATGCCCCATCTTTATCAATGTTTCCAGCGACATTGATGCATCGCGTAACCAGCAAAAACGATAATCCCAATTCCTAACCTCACCAATAGTTTCAGGGATACTGGTAGTTAAGGCTGCCAATACAGCACCTGTAGGTTGATAAGACATTATTTTTAAAACCAATAAACTCCTGATTATTTCTTCGTTATATTTCTCATACTTCTTTGAACGGTTTGTCCAGTTAAGCCAGTAAACTTTTGTACGCTGGAATTCGAGATAAACCCTTTTAATATCTATTTCAATAAGTTTTTGGTTGTAGGATAAAAGCAGAAACTGATGCTGGGTGAGCAAAATTTCTTTTGAATCGAGGATATCATTGAAATTCAGACTTGAATACAGGAAAATACAATCTGTAGGTTTTACCATTGAATAGGTCCTTATATGATTGTCTTCTAAAACATTTGAGACCTCCTCTCTGGCATAATTAAATGCAGGGGAATATTTGACTTTAAAGCTTGGAGCGCCTGATATATACTTAAGATAACGATAAATTTCAGCAGGGGCAAAATAACTATTATCAGCTATTTTATAACGTGGCATAAAGTCAATTACCTCAAATGTACCCTGATCTGATTTAAATTCTGTACATATTACATTTGTCCAGATAAGGTACTTTTGTGAAATTATATAATTATCATCAACTTCAACACTAAAGAAGCCGCCCTTCACGTTGTCAATAAGTTTGGCGAATATGGAAGGTGAATCAAAATCAGGAAGACAGCACCAGTCAATACTTCCTCTTTCCGACACCAGTGCTGCACTCCGGCAATTGCCAATAACACCATAATTCAGATTATTCATAATAAATATTCAATTTGATGAGTATGTTTTTTCGAATTTAATTTGTTAAATGTTTGCATAATTACACTTTACAAAGATAGCATTGAAATTATCTGTGCAATCAGAATATAGCAGATAGATATATTTTTAATGAACTCTTCCAGAAACAAATATGCTATATTTGTATAAATATTTAACTCTCTGCTGGTGTAGAACTTAACCAGTAGTGTTTTCCCAACTCATAAATTACTATGGACAGCAAAACTGAAGCAGAAATCAATAAAAAATTCAAAAATGCCCTTAACAAACTTGTTTTACTTGATTATGACGGAACGCTTGTCAACCTTACCGCAACGCCGGAAAAAGCTAAACTGACCAGAGAAATAACAGAGATTATCAGAAAGCTGATCTCACTTCCGGGAATGGAAATTTTTATAATAACCGGCAGGAGCCATGATGATATCGATAAGTTTTTAGATCATATTCCAATTAATATTATTGCAGAACATGGTGCTATAATAAAGGAAAATGGGCAGTGGAAAACTCGGGAACAAAAAAGTGATTTGTGGAAACAATCTGTAATTCCCATTATGAATCAGATTACAGATGCTTGTCCCGGTTCATTTATTGAGGAAAAAATTTATTCCCTGGCATGGCATTACAGAAATGCAGAATCTGATGCTGGCTATAAGAGCTCCAGAGAGCTTATCAGGATTCTGTCTGAAATAATCGGAAACCATGATTTAAAAATACTGGATGGCAATAAGGTGGTCGAAATCCTGAGTGATTCAATCGGTAAAGGGAGAGCAGTGAAGAGGCTCTATGAGCAAAATATATATGATTTCATTTTGTCCATCGGAGATGATACGACTGATGAAGAGATGTTTGAATATTTTCAGAACCATTCCAATGCCTATACGATAAAGGTCGGCGAGGGAGAAACCTTTGCTAAATTTAAGCTTAATGATATCAGTGAAGTTGTATCACTTTTAAAAAAAATGTCAGTATGAGATTAACTATATCATTTATTCTTTCTATCATTTTTGCTGTCGGGGTAGTAGCCTTTGGTTTTACATTTTATCAGAGCTCAGCTGAACGAACCAAGCTCAACGGAGAGCTCGAAACAAGAAGTATCAGGGTTTCAGGTGAAATACTGAAAAATGACACCTTTCTGTTACAACAACCTGAAAGGCAGAGAATTGAATGGTTTGCAGACAGTGTCACCAGGCAATATAATCTGGTTGGTTTAGCTGTTTTTATCAATAATGACAGCGTTTTCAGCAATTATGGTTCACGAATTTTGATAAGTTATTCAAGGACTTATGTCTCTCAGGCTATTGCTGCAGATACATCTGTCGGTAATTATTTTAAATCAGAAGGAAACAAAATATATCAGTTTATAAAACCTATTAAAAATAATNNAAAGATCTGGTTCCGGAACTTCGTAAGCTGGTTTATCCAGGCATTATTGATCTCGCTTGCTACCCTGGTTCTTGTGCGATGGGGAATCTTCAGGCAGGTAAATAAAATTGTTGATTGGGTAAAAGCTGTTCGAACCGGGAAAATGGTCCAGTTAAAGCCACAGCCTCATCTTGACTTTCTTGACCCGCTTCATAAAGAAATTGAGAATATTGCAAAAGAGATGAATGAAGCTAAGGCAACTGCATATGAAGAAGCACAGTTAAGATCAAGTGCAGAAGCCATATGGACCCCTGAACGGCTCAAGGTGGAAATAGAAAATCTTTTGAAAGGGAAGAAAATGATTGTGGTTTCCAATCGTGAGCCATATATGCATATTCATGAAGGAAAAGAGATTAAGTGCATTGTACCTGCCAGCGGGATGATTACGGCAATGGAACCTATACTCAAAGCCTGCAGCGGACTGTGGATTGCTTCGGGAAGCGGTGATGCCGACAAAGAGACTGTTGACAAAAACGATAAAGTAGAAGTCCCTCCTGAAGAACCGAAGTATACCCTAAAAAGACTATGGCTAACAAAAGAAGAAGAAAATCATTTTTACTACGGGTTTTCAAACGAAGGATTATGGCCGCTTTGTCATATTGCGCATACCCGGCCGACTTTCAGAAATGATGACTGGAATTTCTATAAAAAGGTGAATGAGGATTTTGCCAGAGCTGTTCTGGCTGAAACACAGGATGACGAAGAGCCTTTCATCCTTATTCAGGATTTTCACTTTGCTCTGTTGCCTGAACTCATAAAAAGGGCAAAACCCAAGGCAAAAGTCGCAATATTCTGGCATATACCATGGCCGAATCCGGAATCTTTTGGCATATGCCCATGGCAAAAAGAAATTCTGCATGGAATGCTGGGCGCCGATCTTATTGGTTTTCATACACAATATCATTGTAACCATTTTCTTGAAACAGTCAACAGTGCACTTGAATCAAGGGTTCTATGGGATAATTTTTCAGTGAAAATGGCGGGAAGAACTACACTTGTCAAGCCATTTCCGATCAGCATAGCATTTACCCTGAAAGATTTTAATAATGTTACTCCTAAATTGACTCCATCCCATGTTTTGAATGAACATGGAATTGCATCTAAGTTTATGGGTATCGGTGTTGACAGGATAGATTACACAAAAGGCATAGTTGAAAAATTTCTGGCAATCGAACGGTTTCTCGAGAAGAACCCGGCCTATATTGGGAAACTTACTTTTGTGCAGGTAGGAGCCCCAAGCCGGACTATGCTTAAGACCTATTCTGATACAGTTGCCGCAGTTGAAAGTGAAGCCGTCAGAATAAACCAGAGATTCAAGTCAAAAGACTGGAAAGCCATACTTCTCCTGAAGCGTCATCATAGCCATAAAGAAATAGCTCCATATTACTCAGCGGCTAATTTTTGTATGATCACTTCTCTTCATGACGGGATGAACCTTGTCGCGAAAGAGTTTGTCGCTTCGCGTCATCAAAATGACGGATCTCTCATCCTGAGCCGTTTTGCAGGTGCTTCGCAGGAGCTTCAGGGAGCTATTTTAGTGAATCCGTATGACATAGAAAAATTAGCCGATGCTATAAAGGTGGCGTTGGAGATGACTAAAGAGGAACAAACACAACGTATGATGCAGATGAGACTGGTTATCGCCAGGCATAACATTTTTTCATGGGCATCTGCATTATTGAGGACAATGGCATCGATAGACTGACCGCGGCTCCACCAACTGCCCCTTAAAAACATCTGTAATTCAGATTAAGTGGAGATTACCTTCGGTGAGCTCGTCCCGCTAAAGCGGTACTCGGTTCCTCATTTCGCTTTGCTCCATTCCGAACGAAGTGAGGAATCTCCTTATCGCAACCTGTGCAGTAACCTGGGATCGCGCATAGCGCGAGAGGGCAGAACCTCTATTTTCGGAGTGCATTATACAGCACCACCGCAGGATGTAAAGCCAAGCGTCCCGTACCGTCTTTAATATGATGCCTGCAGCTTGTCCCCGGTGCAGATATTATGGTGTTTTTATCAGCTTTTCTTACCTCCGGAAATAATACCAGCTCGCCGACCTGATTGGATAATTCAAAATGCTCTTTTTCGTAGCCAAAAGAACCAGCCATTCCACAGCATCCCGAAGGAATCTCTTTTACCGAGTAATTTGCAGGTATAGAAAGCATTTCAATAGTACTGGCTGAAGAGGCGATAGCTTTTTGCTGACAGTGGGCATGCAGCAGAATGCTTGCCTTATCATTCACAAATAGCGACCGGTCAATTCTGCCTGACCGGAACTCCCTTGCAATAAATTCATCTATCATAAAACTATTTGCTGCAATTTTCTCTGCTGCCTGTTTTAAATCAGGACCTGCCAGTTCAGGATATTCATCCCTGAATCCTAAAATGGCTGAAGGTTCAATTCCCACAAGAGGAAGTTCATCCTTTATAACACCCGATAGGACCCTGATGTTTTTTATGATCGTCTTCTTTGCTGTTCTTACAAGCCCTTTCGACAGGAATGTCCTGGCGCTTACTTTGTGGCCCGCTGTGACAACTTTGTAATTAAGCGATACAAGTAACCGGATTACTGTTATTCCGATCTCTGTGTCGTTAAAATCGCTGAATTCATCGATAAAAATGCATACTGATCCTGTAGGATTCGCAGGATTGATTTCAGGCAGGTTTTTCCTCAGCCATTTTCTCAGGGTAGTCTTGTAAACTAACGGGATCGATCTTTTTGAAGCAAAGCCTGTCATCCCTTTAATAATTCCGGATGTAAATTGATTCTTAAGAAAAAAATTGAAAATACCGGGAGCGATAGAACCAATACGATTAATCTCTGAGATATAAGCAATAAGCCTGGTCCTCAAAGGTATTCCGTGAAGATCGTACCAGTGCTGCAGAAATTCTGATTTCATCTTTGCAATATCCACACTTGAGGGACATTCTGATTTACATCCCTTGCAACCCAGACAGAGGTCGAGAATTTCATAAATCTCGTGGTGGTTCCAGGGATCACCCTCTTTGCTGAGAAATTCCCTGAGAACATTGGCTCTTGCCCGGGTACTTTTAAATTCATCTCCGGTTGCCATAAAGCTGGGACACATTGTTCCTCCGATTATAGCTGATTTACGGCAGTCAGCTGTGCCGTTGCATCTCTCCGCAGCCCTTATTAATCCGTCACTTGATGAAAAATCGTAGATCGTTTCTATATCACGGGTCAGCACTCCGGGGATATATCTCAGATTTGTATCCATTGGTGGTGTAGCTGTGATCTTACCGGGGTTTAGGATACCATTCGGATCCCAGCATTCCTTTACCTGTTTCAGAAGCTTATAGTTGTGTTCTCCCAGAATAACCGGGATAAACTCACCTCTGAGTCTTCCGTCACCATGCTCCCCGCTTAATGAACCCCTGTATTTTTTTACCAGATGGGCTGTTTCGAGACCTATTGTTCGGAAAAGCTTAACATCTTCAGGAATTTTCAGGTTCAATATGGGTCTAATGTGAAGTTCTCCTGACCCGATATGTGCATGAAATACCGCCTGCTTTCCATATTTTGCCAGAAGTAACTCTATTTCATCCATATAATCAGGTAAAACCTCTACACTTATAGCTGTATCCTCCATGAGCGTTACCGGTTTAGGATCGCCTTTCATATTTGACAGGACACCAAGCCCGGCTTTTCTGAGTTCCCATACCTTTGAAATATCTTTTCCTTTTACAACAGGATAGGCATATCCGTAACCTGCTGATTTTAATGCTTGTATAAGATCAGAAGCAGCAGTATCAATTTCTTCCGGTTTTTCTCTGACAAATTCAACTATCAGTATTGCAGCCGGTTTACCTTCCAGAAAAAACCGGTTGTTACGCTGGCTGGCATTATCTTCAGTCAGTTCCAGGATCTTGTAATCCATCATTTCCACAGCTGAAGGCTTGAATTTTAAAGCAATAAGATTTGCTTTGAAAGCATCGTTCCTTTTGTTGAGATGAACGCATACAAGTGCTTTGTTAACAGGAGGTAATGGAATGACATTTAATTTAATTTCAGTAGTGACTGCAAGTGTCCCTTCTGAGCCTGTCAGAAGCTTGCAGAAATTGAATTTAAGCCTGGAGTTCACATCAAAGATTTCTGAATCCAGAAGTTGATCTATGGCATATCCGGTGTTCCTTCTGTGAACATCCGGATCAGGGTAACCCTCCCTGATCTTTACCTGGTTTATTTTATCATGAAGAATGCTTTCAATGTTGCGGTAGATATTCCCTTCAAGATTGGTAAGGCTACATTTATTACTGAATTCCTCTCTGTTTAAAGGTCCAAAAACTGCTTCACTTCCATCGCTAAGGAGTGCTTTTATTTCCAGAGTATGATCTCTTGTCGAACCATAAACTATAGAATGTGAGCCACATGCATTGTTCCCAACCATTCCGCCAATATTGCATCGGTTGGAAGTTGAAGTTTCAGGACCAAAAAACAGACCCTGTTCTTTCAGTTTAAGATTCAGTTCATCAAGAACTATACCGGGCTGAACTCTTACCCACATTCCTTCCTTGTTTATCTCAAGAATCTTATTCATGTACCGTGAGATATCTACAATAATGCCTGCACCTACAACTTGTCCGGCCAGTGATGTGCCACCTGCCCTTAGGGTTAGGCTTGTTTTTTCCTCTCTTGCAAAATCAAGTATTTTCCTGATATCCGAAATCGTTTTTGGCCAGGCTACAGCTAAAGGTTCCTCTTTATATACTGAAGC
>PMIL01000008.1:0-2627 GCA_003157075.1 Bacteroidales bacterium
GAGCTGGAATTGCAGCTTTACCAGAGAAGCTGTGATCAGTTCCTGGGTGTTCCTTTTAATATAGCCAGCTATGCTGCTCTTACCCGTGTAATTGCCCAGGAAGCAGAGATGGTCCCAAAAACATTTATCCATACTTTCGGAGATTCACATTTTTATGCCGGTATTGGGAAGAGAACTCAATGGCACAGAGATAATTTCAAGGAGCTGCAAAAAAGAATAAGAAATGTTTCTGCAAGGGAAGAATATTCAGAAGTTATCGACTGGATTAATAAAAATGCTCCCGGCGACGGCAATGAAGAAAAATATNNACTATTGATGATTTTGTAGTAGAAGATTATAATCCTCATCCTCCGATCAGGAGGAGCATGGCGGTGTAACGTGTCGTGCGGTCTTGCGGTCTTGAAGTCTTGCAGGTCGTGCAGGTCTTGCATGACGGAGCGAAGCGACCAGACTTGCAAGACAGCTTGCTCCGGGGTTTATTCCAATTGATCCTTTCTTATCAGGAATTGAATGAACAAAACTTTACCTGAGAACAATAAACTTTTTCGTAATTGACTGCTGTCCGGATTTCATTCTCACGAAATAGCAACCATTATGAAGTTCTTCAGTTCCAATCCGAACAGAACCTTCAGAGGCTTGCATCAGATACATACTATTAATCAGCTTCCCTTCCATTGAATATATTTCAAAAGTTAAATTTGAAGGAATACGAGCTTTATATTGAATAAAGTATTCATTTGAAATAGAATTCTGATTAATTGAAAATTGAAATTGCAGCTCTGATGTATGTGAATCTATTCCAACACGAAAACTTTTGTCGCACAGGAGAATTGAAGTTACTGACAACGGTGGCAATAAAATAGCAAGCGAATTGGACACTACATTTACAATTCCTGTTTTGAGCGCATTCCGGGTGTGAGATTTAAAAGTTTCTGTACCGGGTAAGTTTGCAATTTGTAAGGTTTGATATGCACCATCAGCAACTTCAAAATCAGAAATATTTACAGTGGCAGCATGGGCGGTACTAATGTCCCGGTTAACCAGGAAAATAGTCATGGAATCGGCTACATTTGTAATGGTTGAATATCCCGAAACATACGTATCGAGGGTGGATGTTGTTAAAACACTCTTACTTTTCGCATATCTGCTAAACAAATGAAGAACCTCCCATTGCCCGATGTTCCAGCTCCATGGAGTGTAAAACTCTACACCCTGATTGGCAAAAGTTCCTAAAATTGAAGCATAAAGCACGGAAGTAAGATTCGGGTTTGATCCATAAAAACCGCTTTCCGAAACTGCTACTCCAACTCCGTTATCTGGTCCCATGTAAAGATTTAACCAATCGCGGATCCGTTGAAGGATGTATTCATTCTTTAAATTTGTATCCCATCCGCCCGTGCTTGAGAAAACACCATTTGCGCCCGGGTAATTGTAATTTTTATCAAAGAATACCCGATACAACTGAACGACATCCGCAGGATTGCTTTCACCCAGATAAGCATGAATATCAATAACATCCAACAATTTAATGCCTGTAGCTTTCTGTTCATCGGCCACACGCTTAATGAAATATTCAAGCCAGGGATAGTATTTCCCATTTATATTCAACACTTCGTCTGCATATTTGTACCATTGCCATTCGTTTGCAGTAGCCGGGGCAACTAATTTTATGTCAGGAAATTTAGCTCTGGCCAGTTTTGCTACATTAAAATATAGCGTCATAAAGCTATCGGCTGTAATCTGTATAGGCATCACATCGTCATGAGTGCCTCGCCATATTTCAATTTCGTTATCCATATTCCAATAAGCAAGATTTTCTTTTCCCAGATTTAACCCGCCTGCGCCAAACCAATGGTCAAGAATAGCTGTTGTCGAATCCGCCGGCCACTTCATAAGGTATTTATTCGGGTCTCCTTCAACTAATGCAGCTGATCCTCCTGCCGTATTGGGAATCCCGCCACCTGCCAGATTCTGGCCAACCCCCGACCAGTATTGCGAATGATTGTATCCCCAATCATCGAAATTATTGCTTGTATTTGCTGCTGCCCAGCCAATTAACTGGAAACCAAACATAACCTGCATGGAAGGTATATTGGTCAGAATTGATTTTGCGGCATAATCCCAGTCATGAGAATAGACGTTGTTATACCAGTCAGGGTGACTGGTCATTTTTCTTCGCCAATTATATTTTGTGCAGTTGTTACCGCCATTTTGCCTGTCAAAAGTTACTCCGGCATCGCGGTAGAGATTAAAAGTTGCCGCCGGTGTTGGCGAATCGGGACTATCAGAGAATTCAGAGTTTCGTCCATATATATACGGTGAAACTTCTTGTTGATTAATTAAAGCATCCACCTGTATTGTTGCATTTTGAGCCAAAATATAGTGCGGAACAATTGAAATTATGAAAAAAAATAAAATCTTTTTCATATAAAATATCATTATATATTTATATCACCCCATTAAACCATAGCGTTCTGAAATCGAAGGAATCATTGTTTCCCTATCGCAAATTTAATAAACTCAGGCGATATAGTAATTATTAACTGAGATCAACCAGCAGGTCTTGCAGGTCTTGCAGGTCTTGCAGGTCGTGCAGGTCATGCGGTCGTGCAGGTCTTGCATGACGG
>PMIL01000008.1:2649-4282 GCA_003157075.1 Bacteroidales bacterium
AAATTGCAGTAATAAATATTTCTTTTTAACTTTATTTCCGGAATAATATGCGCTCTTACTCAGCTAAGTAATATTTATATTTTTTGTTTAAATCATATTTAATAAAAGAGGTATCACAATTTGTGATACCATTTGTCTATGAATAACTTAAGATCACTTAAAGAGACCAATATTGCAAGCTATATTTACTTTATCCGTGGCGAAAAAGTAATGCTTGATGTTGATCTGGCTAATCTTTATGAAGTGGAGACCCGGGCCTTAAAACAATCTGTAAAGAGGAACATTGATAGATTTCCTAAAGATTTTATGTTTCAACTTACCGTTTCCGAATGGAAGGAGCTTATCACAAATTGTGATAACCTCGGAGCTTTCAAATTTTCTCCTGCCCTGCCATTTGCTTTCACCGAACAGGGTGTAGCTATGTTATCAGGGATTCTTAAAGGGGAAAGAGCTGTCAGTGTTAACATAGCAATTATGAGAACTTTCGTCAAACTCAGGCAACTTATTCAGGGGCATAAAGATCTTATAAGTAAAATTGATAAACTGGAAGAAAAATATGATAACCAGTTCAGAATAGTTTTTACAGCCCTGAAACAACTGATCAGGGAAGATAATAAACCGAGGCCCCGGATCGGATTCAAAAAATGATCAGTGACTTTATCGAAAGTTTTGCCTTGAACCTTTAAACCTTTTTTCCTTTTATCTTTTATCTTTCTTCGTCCTCCGAAGCATCAGCGAAGGAAGATTGTCTTTTGTCTTTTGTCTTTTCTCTCCCTCACCCATTCTCCCCTTCTTTTATATTCCTGGTGGCACCGCATCTTTAGATTGTGAATCCAGCAAGATCAGTGATAAGTGGGATTGCAGGTCTTGCGGTCTTGCAGTCTTGCNNGCATGATTACTTACTTTCAGATATCCAATGTTCTTGAGCTAATTATGTATCTTTGACTACTCCAGATATAAACTATAACCAGTATTTAAAAATATTTCCGGTAAAATATCTCCGAAATGAACCAGGTTTTCACAATTTATTCCGTTGTCTTTCTTGCAACATCGCTGGTATCGTTTTTTGTTGGAATTCTTGCCTGGAACCGAAGGTCAGTAATAGGAGCNNCTTGCCTGGTTAATGATCGCATCAGGTATCGGGGCATTCTGGATTATTTTTGAAACTGCAGCCCCAACAATTGCAGAAAAAATATTCTGGTCAAAGCTTGAATATTTCGGAGGAGTGACAACTCCCGTGCTTTATCTGATTTTTGTCCTCCGATTCACAGGAAAAGACAAGCTGCTCTCTTTAAAAAATATCCTTCTGCTGTTCATTATNNGCATAACCTTATCTGGTCCGGATTCTCTGCAATATCGGAAAGAACAAATCTCATGGAATATTATCATGGGGTTGGGTTCTGGATCGGGTATATTGCTTATGCTTACCTCATTCTTCTTTCAGCAAGCATTTACCTCGTTGATTTTATTATACACCATACAAAAAAATTCCGGACCCAGGGATTGATTGTTCTGATCGGAGGTTTATTTCCATGGATTGTAAGTGTAATTTATCTTACAGGCAAAAATCCTGTTCCCGGTCTGGATTTAACGCCGGCCAGCATTATGCTGAGCGGCTCCCTGGCAGCTTATG
>PMIL01000283.1 GCA_003157075.1 Bacteroidales bacterium
GGATCTTTAACCGTGTGCCTGTCTTTATCCTTCTGAATTTTGGGGTCAGTCATGATTGAATTAAGCTTGTCCATATCTGTTACTTCGAGAACCATTACAACAGATTTAGGATCATCAGCATCCTGAAACGTTTTAAAACCAGTTACTGCAGGAGCAAATAACCGGGCTCTGTCTTCATGACCTTTAAGCCATGTATTGAAGTCACCTACTTTGTGACGGACTACTACTGTTGCCATAATTAAATATTTTTAGTGAATAAATTGAAATGAGAAAACTGAGTCAATATCCTTATAATAAGGTATCAGGTAACATAGCATTATTGAAAATGTTCAATTTTAACACTACCATATTGTGAATATGATACTGATGCAGTATATAACAGAAAGGCAGATCAAAACCAGTATACCCCTGAGGTTAACCCGAATGATCATACACTACTTAGTGACACATTAATTATTATCTTAGCCTGAGTAATCTAAAAGATTTCCTACATGAACAGCATTTTGAGAGCATCCGTTACTGTGCTTGCATTAATTTTTCCATCGATTACAGGCTTCAACCAGATCACCCTGAAAAAGGTCAGTGAGGAACTTGTATTTAAATCATCTCCTTTTGCACAATGTCATGCTTCCACAATTGTGGAGGTTACACCCGGTAGATATATGGTGGCTGCTTTCGGAGGCACAGCTGAAGGNNACCTGTTAAGATTGCGGACGGAATCATAAATGACTCTTTGATTTATCCATGCTGGAATCCTGTACTTTTTAAAACCCGGGAGGGCATGCTCATCCTGTGGTATAAGGAAGGCCCGTCTCCGAGGACCTGGTGGGGAATGGTACGTACTTCGACAGATGACGGAATCACATGGACTTCTCCTGAACGATTACCTACTGGAATCCTGGGCCCCATAAAAAACAAACCTGTACAATTGCCTGATGGAACCATTCTTTCTCCATCAAGTGTTGAGACAAGCCAGAGCTGGAAAGTGCACATTGAAAAATCCTTGGATTCCGGAAAAACATGGAAGGTTATACCTGTAGATTCCGGAACAAAGTTCAATGTAATTCAACCAACGATTTTGCTCCATCCCGACAATAAGGTGCAGATCTTGTGCAGGAGTAAGAATAATGCCATAGTACAGGCTTTTTCCAGGGATGATGGAAATACCTGGGGGAAATTAACTAGAACAGAATTGGCAAATCCGAATTCCGGTATTGATGCTGTCACACTTAAAGATGGATGGTTCATACTTGTATACAACCCAACCATTCAGGGGGATGAAGACAGGGCCAGACTTAATGTTGCGATTTCAAAAGATGGTATGGAATGGAAGGATGCACTTATTCTTGAAAATGAAAGTAAAGGTGAATTTAGTTATCCGGCTGTGATTCAAACAAGTGATGGAAGAATCAACATAGCCTACACCTATAACCGTGTAAATATAAAACACGTTGTTTTGGAAGAAAGGCCTGATTTGTAGACGTTGCATGCAACGTCCCTACGATTCCCATTTAACCGGATTGTTAATAATATAATCCCGGATCCTGTCCAATTCCCTGGCAGAATGAATTATATGATCGTAATACCGGGGTTGCCATGAAAAACCATGATCAGACAAATGGATATTTTTTGAAACCGCCGATTTATATGACCGGATAACCGCTGCCAATGACCCTGGTTTGGGTGAAATGTGCGACATGAATTCGTTTTGTACCGATTGTAGGGACGTTGCATGCAACGTCCCTACTACGGAGGATGGGGATTGAATAATTATGATCCCGTGAACATGATTCGGCATAACAACAAATTCTTCCAGTGAAACGAATGAAAAATGTTCTGATATTTCGTAACAAAATTTATATGCAATCCGCCCCGATTCAGACATTAGACGATAATGAGTAGAAATTTGATGATCTTTATGCCATGATAAACTACCCGCAATTGAAAAATCCTGACAAAAATAACCTGAAGGAATTGTTTGATCTTATTCCTCAGATCGAAGACACAAAATCATTTGGTGAAATGAAAGGAGCCAAAAGGCAAACAAACGGATATGTCGAAATGCCATATATTTCACTCACAGTCCTGGTCAAAAACTTCCTGGATCTGGTTTATAAATCAGGGATAATACTTGATTTTGACTGGACAACCTGGGATGAAGGCAAGGAATTAATAAAAATGAAAGATTTTGCTCTACTCGACATTGAAACACTCTGCAAATTAATTACAGCAATTGTACGTTCAGATAGATTTAATGAAGGATACTTGCTTGGGAACTTTGAAAACGGGAATATATTAAAGATTCTAATAAACCTAAAGAACAAAATTGAACTTGCAAAAGATTAATGATCAGTATTCCCCTTGCGCCATTCAACTCACAACCTAAGGATCATTACATCACTGAATTACGTCGAGTTAATTAGTATCCCCAAAGACCCTGGAAATAAAAGTGAGGAGGGAGAGTTACACAGAGAATCTTGCTCTGAGCTCTGTGCCTTTAAGTCTGTGTGTTGCAATAAATAGAACCATTATGAAATAAAGATACTTTCTGAACTTGAACTTAAAAACAAAAGAAAAAAGACGCTTAGGTTTTGGTATCGTTGTGATCCTGAATAAAAGTGACAGATAAAGGTAAAAACGGTTAAATTTTCCCTAGCCGCCTCAATTCCCAGAAACACTTAGCAGTCGCGTGAATATCAACGGCTGCATTATGTTCCTCTTCAAAGTTTTCTCTGAAAAGTTTGTGGTGCAGTTCTGATAACTTTGGCCATTTATACCCATATAGTCCATCAATTTTGCAGAAATTTGTCGTTCCTTGCATCGTACAGATCTTTCTTTTTGAAGCTAAACTATCAGGCATACTGTTACGCAGAAATTCAGCGCCGACAATCTTCTCATCGAAACTTATATTGTGGGCAACCAGATATTCAGATTCGGTAATTAAAGCATGAAATTCCTGCAGGACAGGTAATAAAGCTTTCCCTTCCTCAAAAGCTTTCTCATTTGTGATACCGTGAATTCGGGAAGCCTCAGCCGGGATTGAATAACCAACAGGCTTAATTATAAAATCACCTCCGGAAATCAGATTTCCATTTCTGTCATAATACAAATAGGCCAACTGAACCAATCGTGGCCAATTGTTAAGGTCAGTGACCGGGGCTTTCCAGTTTTTTGGAAGACCGGTTGTTTCTGTGTCAAAGAATAAATACATAAAGTTTCAGATAATAGGTATAAGTGTTTAATATGAATTGTGAAGTTATTGTTACTTTGAAGAACAGCGCAAGGGCACAAAGGTGCCTGAGGCGTGAGGAGAAGATTGAGAGACGAATAGAAGAAGGGACTTAAAATGCGATTCTTTTATTGGGTCTTTGAGCCATTATTTGACTTAAAACCGATCCGTTTTCGTTGTTTTAAATCGGTTTCCTCCTGTTTTGATTGTTCTAGTTCTTTGAGATATTCAAATATTATACTTATCTGATTGTCATGTTCATCGAGCTTTGTCTGTATCTTTTCAAGTTGATGTGACATATCCTTATGAATGGATAGAATCTCCCGCAACCTTACAAAAGTATCAATAATAAGCAAGCTAACTTTCTCAGCTCTTTCACTGTTAAGAACACTTGAAAGCATTAAAATACCGTGTTCTGTAAATGCTAAGGGAAGATACTTTACATGCTGACCTCTCTTTAAGATCACATTTTGTGATCTTAAACAAGTCTTTCTAAAAAGATTTTAAATTTGGAGGACGCAAATTGCGATCTCCAATTCCATCTTGAGGACGCAAATTGCGACCTCAAGTTAACTGGTACTAAGGTTATCACAAATTGTGATAAGCCAGTCATGATTCATAATTTCTCATATGCCCCACATTTGAATTCTTCATCATCTTCCTGTTCAGCCCTGTTCATATTGCATAATAGATTTTCATCCCAGTTATCTATATAGTTCTTAATACAAATCAAGCAAAGAGCAGGCTTTTTAATTGAATCCATATTGATTATAAAACCATCTTCATCAAATATTCCATTGATTTTGCGGGGATCCATGAAATTAATATTTATGCGGCCATCCTTATCCCGCTTATCGAGGGCGCCATCAATTTCATAATCACCTGCTGGATAATCTCTTTCGGTTATACAGCTGAAACAGCCAAATGGAGAAGAAGCTGAACCTACTATCCAGATATCTTTTCCGCATTGGCACTTTACACCATTTTTATAATCATCAAGCGCAGCGTCAATCCTGACTCTCAGAACTTTTTCTTTTTCATTTGGATTATTATGCAAATGAATTTTTACATAATCGTCAATTGTAATCGGGATCCACATAATTTTATAATTAAGGTTTATATCCAGCACAATTCAATGGATATCACAATTTGTGATTTCCAATTTTAAATAAAAAATATCTGCCTCAAATAAACGCAGCGAGCGTTTCAAACCAAATTTACAATAGACTAATGGAATAACAAAAAGATTGTATTATGTATTATTGGCGATAGGCGATGATGGAAATCCAAATCCATTAACCACGGATTTATACGAGAATTACACGGAGATATTTGTCCTTAGTCTCTTTGTCTCCTTTTCTCCCCCTCACCCATTCTCCCCTTCTCCCCTTCCTTCCATTTAATGACTTAACTCGTTAATAAACTCCCCCTTCGTCGATACCCCCTACCTGTGCAGATTCCTGTTTGTCCATGCGGAAAGCGTAAAGCGTAGAGCGTAGAGCAAGAGATGTTGATCTGCGTTAATCTGCGGGAACAGCGGGAAAAATGAAGACTAAGAGACTCAGAGACTTAGAGACGAAGAAAATTTCCTGGTGAAACTTTGTGTCCTTGTGTCTGGGTGGCAAAAAGGGTCTTCTTAAATAAAATGGTGCAAAAGATCATTGCAATTCAAATATTTGTTATATTTGTATGAATTATCATGCATTAACCATTAATATACCACTTAATGACTGATATATCATACATACACTGGCAAGCTGCAAGTGATACCTCTTTAATCCGGACATTAGGAGCTTTTATAAAGCATCACAGGGTACAGCAAAATAAATCTCAGACACAACTGGCTAAAGAGGCCGGAATAGCCCGTTCAACTTTGAGTCTTTTCGAGAACGGAGAGAGTACAAGCTTAATAATATTTATCCAGTTACTCCGGGCTTTAAAACTGCTCCATCTGCTTCAGCAATTTGAAATTAAAGAGGAACTAAGCCCTCTGCAACTGGCAAAACTTGAATATTCTCCTAAAAAGACAAGGGCACGCAGAAAAAATGCAGAAAGTAAGAACCCTGAACCTAAATCAGACTGGTAACACAATGGATACAGCTTATGTAAATCTTTGGAATAACCGCGTTGGCGCTGTTGCATGGAACGCTGTAAGAGGAATTGGCACCTTTCAGTTTGAACCTTCCTTTGTAACAAGTAATCTGGATATAGCACCTTTGAAAATGCCATTGAGAGAAGTCCGGAATCAGCCTAAAAATTTCCCGGAACTAAGGAATAGTATCTCATTCAAAGGACTCCCCGGATTATTAGCTGATGCTCTTCCCGACAAATACGGAAATGCTCTTGTTAACACATGGCTTGCTCGAAACGGACGACCTTCTGACAGTTTAAATCCTGTTGAATTGCTCTGCTTTATCGGAAAACGGGGTATGGGAGCCATGGAATTTGAACCTGCTGTTCCAAAGGGACCGGATACATCCACAGTTGTCGAAATTGGCAGCCTGGTACAGATTGCAAATGAAATACTTTCGGGCAGACAGGACTTTTCAACAAATCTTTCCGAAAACGAAGAGCGGGCGCTGCTTGATATATTGAAAATCGGTACCTCAGCAGGCGGGGCAAGAGCAAAAGCAGTTATTGCTTTTAACCCTGTAACCCGGGAGGTTAGAAGCGGACAGGTCCCTGCTCCAAAAGGATTCACCCACTGGCTGATAAAATTCGATGGAGTTACTGACTCTCAGTTCGGTGCAGCACATGGATATGGTCGCATTGAAATGGCATACCATCTGATGGCTAAAGCCGCAGAAATTGAAATGACCGAATGCCGGTTGTTTGAAGAAAACGGAAGAGCTCATTTTATGACGCGCAGATTTGACCGCGAACCAGGGAAAGGGAAGATTCATATGCAGAGTTTTTTCGCTATGCAGCATTATGATTTCAATGATATATCCTCCTTCAGCTACGAACAACTCTTCGAGACTATGCGTATGCTTGGACTGCCATATCCCGAAGCAGAACAGTTGTTCAGAAGGATGGTATTTAATGTAATCGCACGGAATTGCGATGACCATACAAAAAACTTTGCATTCCTGATGGATAAAACCGGCACCTGGAGCCTTTCACCGGCATTTGATATCTGCCATTCATTCAGACCAGGAAGCACCTGGGTAAGCCAGCAATCGCTTAGCGTGAATGGCAAGAGGAAAGATATCATCCGGGATGATTTTTTATCGGTTGCTAAAAACATGAATATCAAAAAAGCCGGGAATATAATAACACAAATAAATGAGGTGGTTAAGAACTGGCAATCTTATGCAGAAGAGACAAAAGTAGAACCGGAGCTAAGAGATGCAATAAGAAAAACTCTTATAGATTTAAATAAATAGATGTTGGGTCTTTTTTGAGTGTGATGGGTTAGTGATGGCTGGCCCGTTTTTTTTCGGAAACTGATTTGACAATAGTCTGTCCGTGTATTATCTGGTTTTTGTCTTTTATTTTTGAAAGGGAGTTTTCGTACGCTTCATGTACAAGTTTTTCACTATAACTTTTCGGAAATTTTGTTTTATCCTTCACAAGAATATAATGATATTGATTGCCTTGACCTAACAGAATTTTCTCCGGATCTGAAAGCTCATTGCCCCAGTAAAAACCAAAGTGGATATTCTTACTTGTCCGGCCAACTGCTATTGAACAAAAAGTATGTCCCTGTCTGTCTGTCGGGGACCATCCAAAAGCAACTGCATTGTAGTTATCATATATCAGTTCATTTGTCATAGGATATAAGTCCCATACAAAATCCCTGAGCCACATTACCAGTTCTGTTATTTTATCCCCGAATGGTTCTAAAAACACTAAAAGGTTTTCTGTCTGCTCTTTACTCATTTGATATTTGCGATTTGATAGAGAACAATAGACATTAAGAAAAGTTGAACGGCTAAGCGGAAAGCATTGAGCGGAGAGCGAGGAGGGTGGAGCGTAAAGCGAAGAGCTTAGAGACGAAGAGATGGGGAGACTATAATTTGTGAAACTTTGTGTCTTTGTGCCTTGATGGCAAAAGAAGAGGAAACTGTGTAACGTGATAATCCTGATCAGCGATTAGGCCATTGTGCCTTTAAGCCATTACGCCGTTGAGCCGTTATTTGTTTTAAAACCGATTCTTTTTCGTGGCTTAAAATCGGTTTCCTCCTGTTTTGATTGTTCAAGTTCTTTGAGATATTCAAAGATCAGAGTGACCTTTTCATCAAGCTCCAAATCCTTCTTTTCAAGCTGCTCAAGTTTCCTAAGGATGTCCTTATGCGATTCAATCATCGTTCTCATCCTTGTAAACACCCGGATAATCTGTATATTAACAGAAATTGCTCTTTCACTGTTTAAGACACTGGAAAGCATAGCTACTCCTTGTTCAGTAAATACCATTGGCCTGAATCGAGAACCACCCCAACTTGATGTCACAATTTGTGATCTCAAGTTTCTAAACTCCTCATCTGTAAGCTGAAACATAAAATCGTCAGGAAAGCGTTTGAGATTTCTCTTTACTGCCTGATTTAAAACCCTGGTATCAACTCCGTATAATTCAGCAAGATCCCGATCAATCATAACTTTCTTCTCTCTGATAATATAAATTTTATCTATTATCGTTTCGTCCGGGAGTATTTTAATCTCTTTCATTAAATCATTTATTAAATCATTATTGGATATCACAATTTGTGATTTCCAATTTTAAGTTCAGAATAACCAATCGCATAGAACGCAGCGAACGTTTCAACTCAAATTTACAACTTTTTTAGACGTAAGACAAAAAGACAAAGGTGAGAAAGAGTCCTGGAGAGGACTTTGAGCAAAAGCTTTATTGTTATGCCATTGTACCCTTAGGCTCCTACATCTTAGCCACAACCTCAACCTCAACCTCAACATTAACCTCAACCTGCCCTGTGCCATGTGCCATGAACCTTAACATGGGTAAACCTGTCTTCCTGAATAATATTAGCCGGAAGTCTATTTCCCTTGCTTATCCATATGCATCACAATCCTGGTATCATGGTCCTTAGACAGCGAACCTGCTTCCCCTGACCAGTCGGAATAGTTCAGTACCAGCTGAAAACCAAGAACATCCTTGTTGATCTTCAGGGCATCACGGGATAAAGCAAATTCCATTCTGACCGTATCAGTAACCTCTTCAGTATATCCCTTTACAATCGCATTGTTTATTGATGTCGGTCCGGTCCAGGACCATTGTGACTGATCAGTCCCTAAGAAAGTGAAAAAATCAAACCAGTCTGTCGGAATATTTCCCTCATACAGAAGGTCGGCTCCCAGGGATGTTGAGAACCCTGTGGACAATGAGTTGTCATTATCCATATACAGGTCCATAATTGCACCGTCGAGTGATGCAAGACCCTTTGTTCCTACTGTATCCCATTCAATGAAGATATAAACAAAATTGGCATCATAGTCAACTTTGCCTCTTATCATATGGTCGGTACCCTGAATCTGAAAATCAGGATAGGTAACGCCTGCCCAGTCTGCAAATGAATTATCATCAAGCTTTACGACAGAGGGTTTGTCAACTCTAAGAACGGTATGCATTGTCCATGCCGCTCCTCCCACATTCCCTGTCATCGTTATGAGGTAATTCCCGGTGGCAGAATAATTGTGCTGAACTGAATCTCCTGTCACCTTTGATGATTTATCTCCAAAATCCCAGGTTATCCCGGTTGCACTTTTGGCATGATTTGCAAACGTTACTGTCAGCCCGTTATAATATGATCTGAAATCGAGCGGAGGAGTCTCAGTAAGTGGATAAGTTCCCTCCTTCTTGCATGACACTGATACGATAATCATCAGTATTGCTGTATATATTGATATCTTATTCTTTTTCATAATTGTTTGTCCGTTAAAATTATTTGTTGGAAACGCAGAGCTTGTTGGTGCTTATCTCACTTGATGGTATCGGGTAAACCGTGGAAGGATCACTGGCATGGATCACTACGCCTGAAACATCCATTCCTGGCTCGCTTGAAGTCGGGATTCCGTTATAGTTATCAAGATGATAGCCCCAGTAATCACGTACAAGATCCTGTCCGTTCCTGAGGATATCGAATATCCCATGTCCTTCAAATGCAAGTTCAATCCTTCTTTCCTTCAGGACTGCATCCAGAATATTGCCTGATGTAATGCCGTCTCTTGCTGCATTATACAGATAGTCATCGAGGCTGCCTCCTTCAGGAACAATCATCCTGTTGGTGCGTATTTCGTTAAGGTCATCAAGCGCTGCACTGACATTACCGGTTTTCGCTAACGCTTCAGCCCTGTTGAGATAAACTTCCGCCAGCCTCAGCATTACAGGAGAACTCAATGTTGGTGAACCATCCTGTCCCGAGAACTTGGAGATATAATAAATATTGACCCCGTTCTTTAAACCAGGATTGGAAGTTTCAATATATTTCCAGCGGACATCAATATCCATCATGGATGTTCCGAAGCCCATTGCCTTAAGTATCGAAGGCGATGCTCCTTCTTCCCCCCAGCAGTTTGCACCATTATAGATCATTGATGCGACCGCGGCTTCCTTCTTGTCATCAATAGCAAGAAAAGGAATACACCAGATTGTCTCGGAAGAATTTTGGGCATTGGCAAAATAGCCAGGATAAGTTTCTGGTGTTTCCAGTGAATATGCCCCTGAGAAGATAAGAGAATCAGCGTATGAAATGGAATTCGGGTAATCGCCCTTGTAAAGGTATACTCTCGAGAGAAGAGCCCATGCACTGTATTTTGAAGCAAATCCCTTGTTGTTGCGTGCGTTGGGTGGTTGCTCAGTCATCAGGGTCGCTGCTTTCTTAAGGCTTGAGATAATGTAATCGTAGGTTTCAGCCATGGTAGCACGAGCTTTGGGTGCACCGTCGGCCGAGGTTTCACGAAGTATTACACCAGGCAATGAACTGTTCGCTGCAGAATAAGGTCTGGCAAAAAGGCGTACCAGATTATGAGTTGCAAATGCCCTCAAAAAGTAACATTCTCCTTTCAGGTAGTCGGTAACCGGATCGCTGCCTTTCTCATCTGCCATCTGAATAGCAACATTTGATCCGTAGATGATTTTATACGATACTTCCCAGAAACTGTTAATATTCGATTTTTCAGCTGCGCGGTCATTGTATCTGAAGCTGTTTATCAGATCATCTTCAGTTTTGTAACCACACACAATATCGTTGCTGGCGAAATCGCTCAGCTGGTAAAACTGACGTAGGTACCAGTTATTTGAACTTTCACCGCTTGGAATGTCCTTGAATTGAGCATACCCTCCGTTTACCAGGCTTACAAGTCCGTCGGAAGTACCCTTAATCTGGGTTCCGGTAAGAGCATCAGTTGGTATTATATTCAATTCGCAGGATGCAGCAGCAGCTGCAACTGTAAGAAATATGATATAATTTAATATTTTTTTCATTGCATGAGAATTAATGGTTATCAGAATCGGACGTTTATATTGAATACATACTGCCTGTTATTGGGGTATTTGAATTCAGCATAACCGGGCAATCCATTAAGAGGATTAATAGAAACTTCAGGATCCTGTCCCCAGAAGTTGGTAAATGTGTAAAGGTTGTCGGCACCGAGAGAAATTGTCAGCCCTGTAAGCTTCAGTCTGGATACGAATGACGAAGGAAGCTCATAGGCTAATGTGATATTCCGTACCTTTACATAGCTTCCGTCTTCAATAAACCTTGTTGAAGGATCATAGGAATTAACGGCATTCTGCGGAAGCGGATGGTTGGCTACATCTCCCGGCTGTTGCCATATCTTCCAGTCGCTTCGTGGCATCATGACATTAAACCCAACATCCTGCAGGTCATGATCTACATATCTTCTGAAATAGTTATAGATCTTATTGCCTGACACGTAGGAGAAATTAGCCCGAAGTGAAAGGCCTTTGTACTTTAATTCTGTTGCAAACCCTCCCTGGTATTTGGGCATCGGTGAGCCATATTCAACTTTTCTGGCAGCCTGGTAATCATGAGTCGGCTTGCCATCGGCTCCTACCCACAGCATTGAGCCGTTTGCAGGATCTATGCCGTAGTATTCCTTTGCATACCATGAATAGAGGGCCCCTCCGTTATGATAAATCTGGACAATCCCATATGCATTGGCATTCTGTATGGTATCACTTCCAAAACCGGAAAGTCTGTTTTTATTGAAACTGATAGTGAAATCAGTTGTCCATGTTAAATTCGAGGACTTTATGTTGGTCGTGGAAATACTTATCTCCACCCCATTATTTTCAGAATTGCCTATGTTTTGCCATTGTTTCCTGAATCCGCCTGATGGAGGAAGATCACGGTACACAAGGAGATTCTTTGTGATATTCTTATAAACATTGAAGTCCAGGTTGATCCTTTGTAATAATCCCAATTCCACTCCTGCATTAAGCTGGTCGGTTTGTTCCCATGTCAGGTCAGGATTGGCCATCTGATAGGGAATTGCTGCCGGTAGTCCGTCGTATTGAGTGGTATAGCGGAACTGCTCCATATATTTATAAGGTCCGATATCCTTCATACCGGTTTTGCCCCAACTTGCTTTTAGCCTGAAGTTGTTCACCATTTTGACTGACTGCATGAAATCCTCGCTGCTGATATTCCATGCTGCAGAAAGACTTGGGAACATTGCTGTTCGCTTATTTGGTGAAAAGGAGGAAGACCGGTCAACCCTGAATGAACCTGAAAAGAAATACCTGTTATTCAATGTGTAGTTTACCTGCGAGATAAAAGACTGCATTACAGAACTGACCGGAGCTCCTTCGATTGAGTATTGCCCCGATGAAACAGACGGTACTTTCAGGCCTTCAGGAATGCCGGTGCCGGATCCCCGAATGTAATCGGAATTATCACCGCCCGCTTCAAAGCCTGCCAGACCATTAATCGAATGAACTCCTTTAACGAACCGGAAATTAAGCAGATCCGTGGTTATTCCGCCATAGCTATGATCGTTCCTCGAGCTTACAAAGCCACTGCCAAAATAGGAAAGGTTATCAGCTGTTGCCGAATAATACTGTTTATCCATAAATGAATTGGCACTTAAGCGGTTAGTTGAAGAGAATGACAGCCAGTCAGTAAATCTGATGTTAAGATCAAGATCATAATCAAGGGAAAATCCTGTATTGCTGAGTTCTGAATTGTTTGCAGCCTGGATCGGGTTTATTTTATCCTTTGACCAAATCCCNNGTTTTTGATCCGCTGAGATTTATATTGTTTGTCAGGCTTACCCTGTCTGAGAATTTATAAGTGCTGTTGGCACGGAAGTTTATTTTTTTAAAGCCGGTATTTATGAAAGTCCCCTCTTCGTCGTAGTAGCTTGCACCAATGTAATATGACATTTTATCAAGCTGCCCTGATGCCGAAAGGAAATAATTCTGAAGCAAGGCCGGTTTGAAAGTCTCCTTAAGCCAATTTGTGTTGACATTAAGAAGTGAAGCAGGACGGGCCTCATTAAATTTCCTGTCATCAATTTCGAAAAGGACCGGATCACGGAAATATTCACGGTGATAATTATAAAGCGTTTTGCTATCCATCATTGTCACATGACCCTGGTCAGCTATGCGCACCCCGGTTACTACCTTTACATTAAACTGTGTTTTCCCTGGTTTAGCCTTTTTTGTAGTGACAACAATCACTCCACCGTTGGCCTGGGATCCATATAGAGCTGTAGCTCCTGCGTCTTTCATCACTGTAATGGTTTCAACGTCGTTAGGATCAAAATTCCCCCCGATAATTCCATCGACGACATATAGAGGCCCCTGGTTCGGAGCGCTGAACGAGGATGATCCCCTTATTCTTATATCGGGAGTGGACCCTGGACTTCCTGATCCGTTTATAACCTGGATACCGGAAACCTTACCCTGAAGCATGGTTCCTATATCGCTTGAAGTCACGTCCATGAGTTTATCAGATGAGACGGTTGTCACAGCGCTGGTTATCTCGTTCCTTTTCTTGTTGCTGTAACCCATTACCACGACAGCCTCCAGCGCATTTACTTGCGGCTCCATCCTTATCTCAAAGATGGTTTTATTACCAACTTTTATTTCCTGAGTACTGTAGCCTACAAAGCTAAACACCAGGATATCTTCCTTATTTCGCACAGAAATGCTGAATGAACCATCAGCATTGGTTATTGTGCCGACAGTTGTACCCTTAACGGTTATGTTAACCGCTGGCATCACTGCCTTTTGATCGGTAGAGATCACATGACCTGTGACCGGGATCTGTCCGGATACAGTTCCAAAGGCTGTTATCAACGATAACAACAGCAGGATCTTGATTTTAATAATGAATAATTTCATTTTTACAGGTTTAGTATAGTTAATTTAGAACAGGGATTCTAAAATATAATATCAACAATCAGGTTTACGATGTAAGTTAGCTAAACAGGAAGACAATAACAAGAATATTTGTCATGAAGAACACTGGGAGGGACCTAGCCCTCTACAGGAAATCTCTGGGCTCTGCGCACAGGGCTCAGAGCGCACGGCTCAGGGCAGAAGACAAAAGATAAAAGTCACAAGATAAAAGTGACAATGAGACTTAAAGTGCATATTTTTTATTGGGCCCTTGAGTAACATAAAATCTTGTATCTTGTATCCTGAATTTCAAGTACAGAGCTTGCTGAAGGATTGAATTTTGAATCTTGAATCTTGAATCTTGAATTTTGAATNNATGGATCAGCTATTGGCTGAAAAACAGATGCTTGTCAATGAAAAAGACAGTCTGAGCAGCGCCAGTGAGAATGAGAAAAGAATAGCATTGAACTATATCAATGCCAGGTTACACCTGCTGAACAACAGAATTGCTGGAGCTAAAGTAGTAAATCCAAATGAGCAGCCTCAAAATGAAATAAGGTTCGGTGCATCAGTTACTCTCAAAACAAAAGGATCGGGAAACATTCAGACTTTCCGGATAGTAGGTGTTGATGAGGCTGACATTTCCAAAGGAAAAATCTCTTTTATATCACCTCTGGCAAAAACATTAATAAATAAAAAAACCGGAGATATAGTCATCTTAAAACGGGTTAAGGAAGATACTGTTTTTGAGATTATGGAAATAGCTTATGAGGTGTGAGGTGTGAGGAGTGAGACAATAGGCGCAGGGCTCAGGGGAAGAAGGTATGAGGCGATTTAAGATCAACGATTAACATCTTTTGTTAATAATTTTTCAATCGTGTAAACATTGGAATCTGATAACAATAAGGAATAATAACTATTTTTAAAACAAAATATTCTAAAGCCCCTTTAGATGGGAAAACAAAATTAAAGATAATAAGAAATGGCGCAACAATATTTAGATCATTCAAAAGCAATTTTAACTTCTAAGCGTTCAAATTTTAAAGGAGGAAGCAAAGAATCCGGGATCATCTCTTTATTTGGGTATCAAAACGAATATGATCTTAGAGAAGGATATCCATTATTGACTACTAAAAAAATGGCTACAAGATCTATGTTTCATGAAACAATATGGTTCTTAAGAGGGGATACAAATATTAAATATCTTGAAGACAATAACGCCCCTATCTGGAGACCGGATGCATTTCAAGGTAACCTTCCCGGGATGCAAAAAGAAGGAATTTTTCCTGAAGGGCTTGCAAAGTACTCTCCTGATTGGGACAAAGCTATGGAAGAATATGGTCAGAGAATAAAAGAAGATCCTGAATTTGCAGAAAGATGGGGTGATGCCGGACCAATTTACGGGAAACAATGGAGAAGATGGGAATATTTTGATCATGACAAAGATAAGTTTGTTGAAATAGATCAACTGTCAAAATTGATAAAGGGTCTGAAAAAAAATCCAACCGGGAAAAAACACATTGTTGATTCATGGAATCC
>PMIL01000322.1 GCA_003157075.1 Bacteroidales bacterium
GTCACAAGAGAGGGCCAATTTCGTGAGCCTGGTCCAGGCGACAAGGTGAATCCTCAGACAGGACCCGTATTTGTTGATGGAATAATGGCCGGGGATGCTCTTGCCATAGATATCCTTGACATAAAACCAGGAGACTGGGGCTACTGCAACGGGAGGATCTTTGAACTGCTTGACGGCTATGCTATATTTTCACCAACTCTGAGGCTTCCACTTCAGCCCATGATAGGGGGAATAGGTGTTGCTCCTTCTGAAGGCTCCACTGACACCAGTGCTCCCACAGACACCGGAGGAAATATGGATTGCAGGGAGGTGCGTGCTGGCAGCACAATTGTCTTCAATGCAAGGGTGAATGGAGCACTCGTAGGTATGGGTGACTCACATGCACTTCAGGGTGATGGCGAGATAACGGGACAGGGAATTGAAACGGATGCCACTGCACTTGTACGTTTTCGTAGACTGTCCGGAACCCTTTCTGAAAGGCCGGTAATAATGAGGACTGATTCAATCTCGACAATTGGAGCTCACAGGAACCTCGAAGATGCTGCATGGCAGGCAACTGATGATATGATAACTCTTCTCCGTCATAAGACCGGCAGGACAGAGCAGGAGGCACGTCTTCTTGTCGGATTAACCGGTCAATTGAAAATAAACCAGATCGTTGATCCGAATAAGGGTGCCCGCATGGAAGTCCCATCATGGGTTTTTGGTATATAAAAAGAATTCATTATGTCTAAATCTATCCTGTGTCTATGCCTACTGAGCTTTTTTTTGCAACACTCTGCATCGGGTCAGACCGATTCAGAGCTTGCATATTGTGATTTTTCACATCTAAAACCCGGAAGGTTCGGCGACTTTGTAACAAAAGGTTTTCCGGAATACCAATATATAGCACGCCAATTTACTGATGGCTGGGAAATAGTAAATAACAGGGGGCTTGAGGAGTGGAAGGTGCTTGACACAGACGGGAAGCACTCCCTGGCATATCTGGGTTTTAATGTCTCTGTCTGGACCAATGAGTTTACCTACCCAATTCTATGCTACGGCGATCCATTGTGGAGTAACTATAATCTTGAGGTCAGCCTGACTCCTCTCAGCAGGAAAGATCTTAACGGCGTTATTTTCCGATATCAGGATGGAAGACACTACTATCTTTTCGGATTGGATAAAGGAGACAGGGTCACGTTGCGCTATCGTGACGGAGAAAAGGGATTCCGGCTTGACGGATGGCATGAGATTGCTTCCGTGAAAATGGCTACTGACTCCTCAGCCTCAATCAATATGCGTGTCGAGCTAAAAGGAAACCAGATACGTTGCTTAATTGACGGTAAAGAGATTTTTAATGTTTCAGATAACAAGTATTCTTCGGGGAAGATCGGACTGTTTGCTACTTCTCCTGTAGCATTTCATGAGGTGAAGGTAATGAGTCCATCTAAAGAAAAAGAGGCATTCCTTTCACTCAGAACTGCAAAAGAGAAAGAGACCGAAGAGCTCCGCCACAATAATCCCAAGCCTTTGCTCTGGAAGAAGATCAGTACCAAAGGTTTCGGAGTTGCCCGTGCAATGAGGCTTGGGGATCTGGATGGCGACGGAAGGCTCGACTTTCTGCTGGTGCAGAACATGCCTTTCTTTGGTGACAACTATAATCAGATTACATGTCTTACAGCAATTGATAATGACGGAAAGATGCTCTGGCAGTCAGGCACCCCCGACCCTGAGCATGCCTGGGTGTCATATGATGTTGCTGCCCAGATATACGACATTGATGGAGACGGAAAGAACGAAGTAGTTATAGCCCAAGGCAAATGGATCAAAGTGCTTGATGGGCAGACAGGCAGAGTGAAAGCACGCTATCCTGTTCCTTCATCTGAGATTTTGCCGGAAGAGAAGTCGTGGCTAGAGTACAGTCACTACTACCGGAGAGACCTACTGCCTTACCTGAACGTGGATTGCATATCTTTTGCTGATCTCAGGGGAACAGGGAAAGCTCAGGATGTGATAATTAAAGATCGTCATACCCGTCTTTGGGCATATACCAATAAATTTGAGCTTCTGTGGACAGCCTCAGCCAATCTCGGTCACTTCCCTACATTCTATGATAGCAATAAGGATGGTAAAGAGGAGGTATATATAGGGTACTCCAAATTTGATCCTTCAGGTAAGCTGATCTGGTCTCTAGATAGTCTTATGGGTGAGCATGCCGACGGGATATGTGCTGGGGATTTCTCACTGACCGGCGGCCCGGAACGTGTGTTCATAGGAGGAAGCGACGACGGCGTATTGTTTCTCGACGGTTCGGGCCGCATCCTGAAGCATGACCTGGTTGGTCATGCCCAGACACCTAGCGCCGGAAATTTCCGGCCTGACATTCCAGGCCTGGAATTCTGCAACATCAACTTCTGGGGAGAGCCAGGATTAATATCTCTTTACAACTGTTCGGGAGAAAAAATTACCAGCTTTGAGCTGATACATGCCGGCTCACCGGTCATGCCAGTGAACTGGAGAGGTGACGGCACTGAGTTTATCTTCTTATCACCCAACACAGTGGAAGGAGGATTGGTAGACGGTTGGGGAAGAAGGGTTGTCATGTTCCCAAATGATGGCCACCCGGATCTTTGTTGGATGGCTCATGACATGACTGGAGACCCGAGGGACGAACTTATAGTATGGGATACAGAGTCTATCTGGATCTACACACAGGATAATCCATTCAAAGGAGCACGGATCTATGCTCCGATACGGCCGCCGTTGTATAATGAATCTAATTATAGTCCGATAGTCTCATGGCCTGCATGGATGTCAGTGCAAGATCATTGAACAGAGACAAAAAATCGTTTCAGCGATTTAGGCACATGCCGACCATTTTTCCTTCTTTATAAACATCATGAGAGATAAAGCTTCTTTAAACTTTCACGTGGAGAGATTGTTAGTTTTTCTTTTCCAGGATATTCGAACCCATAGCCTGTACAATTTTGGTCCTGTCGTAATAAGTATAATATCGATCTATTTTCTTATCTTTATTGAAGTGAGCAGAAAAATTCATTCTCAGCCGCACTGAAGACCCGTTAATATCCATGTTGTTGGAAAAATAAGAAATTACTGATACTCCGGCCAACCCTGTAGATGGATTTACGTCTTTTGAATTTACGGGTATTTCAACATGTTTCTCGTAAGTCATGGATTTTACCCCTGAAGTTTTTTTCCAGTTATTCCACCAATCAGCCACAGCTTTCTTTCCCGTCAATTTAGTTCTCGTACCCACATCACCATCGGGGAAAGTAAATTCCACATCATCGGACATCATTGACACCCATTTATCAATATCCATACTTGTAAGGTAAGTCAAAGCCTCTGCCGCCAATTTTGAATATTCGGGCGAAGCAATTTCAACCGCCTGAGCTTTATTAGCTGGTTGAGCATAGCTAGACGTGGAGGTCATAATGCACAAAGAAATAATGACTCCGGCTAATACGAACAATTTCCTGTTAATATTCATTTTCTTATTTGTAATTTTTTCTTACTCATATGGCTTTTCAGAATCGCCCCGTTTGTATGGTTTCTGGACTCCGGATGTTATAACAATATGAAACAAAATAAGTTTGATAAATGATTAAAATCTTTCAACAAATTAAATCAGCAAATCTAAATCTACTTTCTCTTTGCCCATTCATCCATATATGTTTCAAATACATTTAGCGGCATACTGCCCCCTAGCAAAATAGCATCATGAAAAGCTGTCAGATTAAATTTTGACCCCAACTCTTTTTTATATTTATCTCGCAGCTCTTTAATTTTCAATTCTCCGATTTTATAGGCTAGAGCCTGACCTGGCATTGCCATATAACGCTCAATCTCTGCAGTGGCAATTTGTTCTGACATGGCTTCATTTTTCATCATATAATCAATGGCATCTTCCCTTGTCATTTTCCCTGTATGTAATCCCACATCTACCACTAAGCGAATAGCCCGGTGTATTTCTCCGCCGTAAGCACCCATTCTTTGGTAAGGATCGGTATAGCAGCCTAACTGTTTGCCCAGTGATTCACAATATAACGCCCACCCTTCAGTAAACGCCGGATAAAGGGAAAACCGTCTGAATTTAGGTAGCGAAGTATTCTCTTGCTGTAAGGAAATTTGATAATGATGTCCTGGAATTCCTTCATGTAAAAAAGTTGCTTCCATGGGCCAGTTTGTTGTGTTGATTTTTGCAGGATTAAGTATAGGAATATAATAAATGCCCGGACGAGTTCCGTCAGCCGAACTCCGGTTATATTGAGGTGCAGCGGCTGCAGCACGAAATGATTCTACTTCTCTCACTTCAAAAGGTGTTTTAGGAGTAATGCCGAAAAGTTTATTCAATTGCGGCTGAATTTTAGCAAGTACTGCACGATTACTATCTAAAACCTCCTGAACAGTTTTAAATGGCATAAAGCGTGGGTTGGTTTGCATATAGTTGAAGAGTTCTTTTAAAGTGCCGGTGTAACCCATTTGATTTTTTAGTTTTTCCATTTCTGCAGTAATACGGCTCACTTCAGTTAAACCTGTCTGATAAATTTCTTCAGGAGTATTATGCGTAGTGGTATAGTAATAGATATAATAGCGGTACAATGCATCTCCATTGGGTAAGGCATTAATGCCGCTTGTTGAGCGGGCAGCATCTAAATATTCACCACTAAAAAAGGCACTAAGTTTTTTGTAAGAAGGTATAAGCTTCTCTTTAATCTCACGATTATACTCAATAGTCAATCGGGATTTTTCGTCGTTTGAAAATTGTTCAGGAAAATGCTTTACCGGGCCATAAAAAACATTTTTAGAAGTATCGCTTTGAGCAAGACTTTCCATTTGAGGAATCATTTTTAATACCAATGCCTTTGGCAAAACCATTGATGCTTTTATGCCTTTTCGAAAGTTTGCTATGGTGGTATCTGTCCATACGGTGAACGCATCAATCCGTTGCACCCAGTTCTCATAATTCTGAACAGTTTTAAACGGCTGATCTCCTGTTCCACTACCAAGCTGACCCATTTTAAGAGGCAATGAAAAGAACTGTGCAAAAGGCATCCACTCTTTGTGATATTGTTCGGCTTCGAGTTCCCTGGTCAGAATGTCTCTTAAAATATAGAGAGAAATACGGTCTTCGAAATTCAGATTTTCCGGTTTGTAGCCAGTTAATTCTGTTTGATATTTTGAATAAAAATCATGTACTTGTTTTAAAAAAGCCTGTGAACCATCATTTTGCAGCAAATTATTATAACGATTGTCTCCTGCAGCAGTAGCTTCTAATGGAAAAAGTTTTAAACGATCTTCATAGTAATTTTCAAATAATTGATGCAGTTCACTATTAGAACTAGTGATTTGCGCAATTATCTTAGTTTCTCCTGAACAAAGAAAAATTAAAGCGGCAAATATTATTTTCTGTATTTTAATTTTCATAAAATGAATTTTTGCAAAGTTGATTTCTTGAAAGTATTTCCATATTAGAGCTGTTTGTCAGGATGCATAAAAATCCCATGTTGACGCTTGTTATCATCAGTGGTTTTAAGAATTAATCCAATCATAATGCATAACCAATCAATAAGTTTCAGTATTGTCTTTATGCTTATACTAACAATTATAATCTATGATTGTTGAATTAAAATAGGTGAAATATAGAACAGACAGCCAATGAATAGATATGGTTTGCAATTGAATCAGGGAATTGACAAAGGTCGACGCTATAGCGATCACAAAGGTATTGTATAGTATAGGGTGGCATAAGTCCTTTCAAATGCCCCAAAATCGCTACAAATCCTTCAATCGGATTTAGAGAGTTCAACCTGGCAACAAACAAAAAACCACTTACAATGTCTATAGTAAGTGGCTGAATATCTGGTTGTCTTGTCAGGTCCCCCCCGACGATTATTCACTTTGTTCATAATGTCGGGGTAAACTTCTCGACCTGACCGACCAAAATTAAAATGCCGGCTAAAGTACCGGCATCGTGGTTGTCCCGTCAGGTCTCGAACCTGAACTCTTCTGATCCAGAATCAGACGTGTTGCCAATTACACCACGGGACATTTTTGCGGAGGCAAATATAAAAAATATTCTCTAAAAAAAGCCCTAACGAGAATAATTCAACAATTTTAGTAAGTGTATATCAGGTATGAGGTATGCGGTGCACGGTCACAATTTTTCAAATCGCCTACCCTATACCGCGTACCACACACCCAATTTTTACTTATTAAGTTTAGCCCAGGTATCCTTAAGCTGCACAGTTCTGTTGAAGACCAATTTCGCTGGTTTTGAATCATAATCCACACAAAAATAACCAAGCCTCTGGAACTGAAATTTATCAAGTGGTTTTGCAGATCCGAGTGAAGGCTCAACTTTGCAGCCGGTCAGGACTTTTAATGAATCGGGATTCAGTAATGTACGGTAATCATCACATTTGCTTCCTGCAGGATCTTCATGATTGAAAAGCCGGTCGTATAACCTTACTTCTGCATCAACAGCATGCCGGGCAGACACCCAGTGAAGGGTTCCTTTTACCTTTTTTTCCGAGATATTCCCTCCGCTTCTTGTATCTGGGTCATAGGTGCAATAGACCTCTTCTACGGCACCTGTTGATTCATTCTTTTTAAAACCTTCACATTTAATAATATATGCACCTTTCAGACGCACTTCCATGCCCGGTGCAAGACGGAAAAACTTATGCAGAGGAATCTCCAGAAAATCATCCTGTTCAATATACACCTCGCGGCAGAACGGAACAAGCCTTTTCCCCATTTTTTCGTCCTCAGGATTATTGATCAGTTCAACATTTTCGACTTTCCCTTCCTCATAATTAGTGATAATTACTTTCAGTGGATTCAATACACCAAAAACCCTGGGGGATCTTATATTAAGATCTTCACGGATAGCGTGTTCCAGAAGCGAGACATCATTGATGGCTTCAACTTTAGTGTAGCCGATAAGGTCTACAAACCGTTTTATCGATTCAGGCGTGTAACCCCTTCGCCGCAGACCGCATAAAGTCGGCATTCTCGGATCATCCCATCCGCTTACCTTTCCCTCCTGTACCAGTTCCAGAAGTTTTCTTTTGCTCATCATGGTATATGTCAGGTTCAGCCGGTTGAACTCGATCTGGCGGGGACGGTAATCATCAGTTTTCAGGTGATCGATAAACCAGTCATAGAGAGGACGGTGAACTTCAAATTCCAAGGTGCAAAGTGAATGGGTAACACCTTCAAAATAGTCGCTCTGTCCATGGGCGAAATCATACATGGGATATACGTTCCATTTACTGCCAGTGCGATGATGAGGCGATTTTATTATTCTGTAAATAATAGGATCACGCATATGCATGTTAGGAGAGTTCATATCAACTTTAGCCCTTAAAACATGGCTGCCCTCTTCGAATTCGCCTTTATTCATTCTTCCGAAAAGTTCAATGTTCAGGTCAGCCATCCGGTCTCTGAACGGACTCTCAATTCCGGGCTGGGAAGGTGTTCCCTTCTGGGAAGATATCAGATCAGCAGGCTGATCATCTACATAAGCCAGTCCTTTCTGAATAAGCTCTATGGCAAAATTGTAAAGATTGCCAAAATAGTCAGATGCATAATATTCCCTGTCCTCCCAGTCGAACCCAAGCCAATGTATATCTTCTTTGATTGAGTCTATATATTCAACATCTTCTTTAACTGGATTTGTATCGTCGAACCGGAGATTGCATTTCCCCCCGTGTTTTTGGGCCATGCCGAAATCAAGACATATCGCCTTTGCATGGCCGATATGAAGATATCCGTTAGGTTCTGGAGGGAATCGTGTAATGATTTTGCCTTCATTTTTTCCGGCTTTTAAATCTTCAATAATAAACTGTTCAATAAAACTTATTGAGGGTTTTAATTCTTCTTTTTCCTTTAAAATTTCGTCGTTCATCAATAATCAGGTTAAGAATACAAAAATAGGATGAATTTGAGTTCATCCTATTTTTAAGTAACATATTATTTTTCATCACATTGTTTAAGATAATCCAGATTCTGTTTCTCTCCCCAGTTTGGTTTTAAAACAGAAGTCCTGGCTTCTTTTGTGAACAGTTCTTTAGCCTTTTCAAAAAGCGGCTTTGCAAGTGCCTTTCCCCCTCCATACATTTCAGGTGTGTAAAAAAGTGAAGTGCCTTTGAGATAATAAATTCTTGGGTTGTCGGGATTGATCTTTTCAGCCTTTGACAAATTCTGATTGAAGATACCACCATATTGCGCACCCCTGTTCTGTCCATCAACAGATATCCGGGCATTTGTGATAAGAGCAGCCAGTACCCAGGTTTCATCATTTTGGCTATCAATTGTTTTAACCTTTCCAAAGTATTTTTCTGCTTCATCAAGAAAAAGATCCTTTTTCTTGATGTCCTGAACTATAAATGATGCAATTATTTTTGCATATGCAGCATAATAGTTGGTGCTCCATTCATTTCCCCATTTTGCAGCCAGCATATCAAATTGCGCAGATACGTTCATCATCTCTGACAGATTCTGTACCGAGTCCATTTTCATTAGTGTTTTGCTCAGGCTTTCCTCCATTGTTTGCGCCTTCAGACATATCGGAACGGCGAAAAAAATGAACAGCCCCAATGTTTTGAGTAGTGATTTCATAAGAATTGATTTTGAAGGTTTATAATTCATCTCTGTTAAATTTTGTAAGAGAAAGATTTATTCCAAAAAATATTGTTCTGTATGCAGAAGGAATAACCGGGTATTTGTATGAACCATCCGGAGAATACCTGTAACCCGAAATATTATGCCTGTCAGTTATATTATCTACACTTAAATATATGACAGTGAACATTTTCCATATATTTGTAAGATAACTTATGCTTAGCGACAAATTTTGATAGTCAGGAGCTTTATCTCCAAGAAAAACAACATTACCCGGGTTGTAGTAGGTTCTGCCGGTTGCGTAAAAATAACTTAAGGAAATATTGGTCTGAATTTTATTTATGAAGTATTTTGTGATAATATTCAGATTATGAGGAGATACAAAATCAGGAGTAGCTTTCACCGGATAATTGAGGTAGAAACGTTTTGTATCTATAAAACTGTATGAAATCCAGTACTCACAATTCGGGATACTCTTTTTGTCGCGCAGGAAAACATCAAAACCTTTTGCATATCCACTGCCTGAATTGTCAACAGGGTTGAAATAGAACCTGTACTGGTTAGGGTCATAGGCAAAGCTCTTTTCATGAATAAGCTGGTTGTAGCTTTTGTAATAACCTTCTATCCTGAAAGTCCTGTCGTTTTTAATTCTCTGGAAATTAATGATATAGTGAATTGCCTGTTGAAAGCCTGGTCTGTATCCCATCAGCAGATACTGCGTTGGTGCGCTTTGAAAAAAGATGCCATATGCCGCAGATATCTGACTTTTTTCTCCGGTTTTCACAGCCAGGGATATGCGGGGAGCGAGGTTCCCTTTTGATAATAAATCGCTGTATTCTCCTCTTATGCCAGTTTTAAGACCAAACCATCGTGCAGGTTTCCATTCGGTTTCCATGTAACCTGCAATTTGTGAATCGGTGAATCTGGAGGAGGTTGTATCATTAACTGTCTGGTCGTAATTTATTCGCTGGACTTCAAGACCAGATAATAAAAAGAAACTATGTGAAAATTCATAATTCAATTCTACCCTTCCCTGAACGCGGCTGTCGTGCCGGTACAGAGGATAATTTCCGAACCTGGTGTTATCAGTATTATTGCTGAATGAAAAAGCTGAAAAATATTTCAATTTTTCGCTTGAAATATAGTGGTATGACATATTGAAAAAGGTGTTATCATTCTGATTGCCGAAGTTTATTCTTGCACTGAAATTTTCAGGATCCGGAATCGTGATACCCTGTCGGGCAATACTTTCACTGAAATTCATCTTAAATATTCCTTTGTCCTCCACTTTTGAGACCCATCGTGTTGAAAAGCCACCTCCCTGCGGATTTATATAATAATTATAGTTTGTTTTGGTTATTGCCATGTAAGGGGCCAGATTAAGATATGAACCCGTATATTCAAATGCATTGTTGTCCATAAGCTTTGAACCTGAAACAGAAATGCCTGTCAGGTTCATTCCAATATTCACAGTGCTTTCATTTGGAAGGTCATTTGTCTGCAGGTCAAGCACGGAAGATAAGGCCTGTCCATACCGGCTGCTGTAACCGCCACTGCTGAACGAGGTCCCTTTGAACTGAAATGGATTGAACCGACTTCGTTGGGAGATTCCGGGAACGCTGCTGAAAAAAGCGTTTTGAGAAGTTACCCCGTCTATTATAACCACGCTTTCATTTGCATCACCCCCGCGGACATACAGACCTGTCTGATCCCCCCCATTACGTTGTACACCGGGCAGAGTCTGAATTGCATTGGCTATATCTGCCGCGCCACCCGCAATGGTAACAATATCAAGGGGTTTTAATATCGTAACTTTTCTTTCATTATTTGCCTCAATTGTGCCTGCTGAAATTACGATTTCATCGAGCATATTAGCTGCTTCCTTTAATATAAAACTCAGGTTATACTCTTTATCAGCTAAGGTAACCGGAGAAGAAAGTTGCTCGTAGCCAATAAATGAGACATTTATTACCTGGTTGCCCTGAAGCTTTGTAATAATCTTAAATCTACCCATTGAATCGGTTACGGAACCATCGGTTGAGTTCTTAATAAAAACATTGACATATTCAATGGGAGATCCTTTAGCATCTTTTACGGTTCCCTTTAAAATACTTTGTGCATGGCAGGTAAAAGGAGCACCCAGTATAAGGCAAATCAGAATTTTTGATAAGAATGACTTTCCCGGGAACATTTTATCTGAATTTAAAATTAACAGACAGGTTAAACAAAAAATCGATTACTAACGTCATTTGTACAATTCAATAAGTCTGTTTAATAAAGACCATGAATGGGAATCATCAACATCTCATTCTGGATTCAGGTAGTCTTTAAGTGAATTGATGTATTCACTGAACCTGGTTCTTCCGAGTGATGTTATGCTGCAAAGTGTCTGCGGATAATTGTTTCTGAATTTTTTCGTAATATCAATATACCCGGCCTCTTTAAGTTTGGTCAGTTGGATGCTGAGATTCCCGGCTGTAGACCCGGTTTGTTCCCTTATATAAGTGAACTCCGCTATTTCCGTACTAATAAGTAATGAAATTACAGCGAGACGCAATTGCGAATGCAGTATCGGATCAAGCTCCTTAAATCTTGTCATGATTAATCTTATTTTTTAACATATATCCCGGAATAAGATAGCCGGTGAGTACCGCCAGGGGAGTGCCTAAGAGTGCCAGAGAAGGGCCTGCAAAATGGACAAGAATTGCTATTACCCAAAAGCATATACCACCTGTTATAAGAGGTTTGAATTTTACAATAAATCCGGATAGAAATGTGGGAAGTCCTGCAAGAAGCAGAATGTAGGGAGTTATATTTTCCATTTTGTCGGATTGTACAATAAACAATGCTATTGCAGTAAACAGGAATCCTATCCATGTCCACATATAGAGCATATCTGCATAGGTATGAACCTTTGCTTTCCTGCCATTTACAGCTCCATAGATCACTGATACGAATGACCCTGGGATTACCAGGAACCATACATAATACGGATGAGGATAGCTTGAAAATTTGGTTATAAGCCACTCTGAGAGACTGCAGCCGGTTAGGAGCCATCCCCAGAACAGAAGATGAAAGCTACCCTGGCTGATATTGACTTTGGTTTTGTTTATCATTTCGGTTATTATTCTAAGGCTTTCTTCGCCCGTCATCATTTTTTCCTCGTTTTCCATAATAATGTTTATTTTTATATTTCTGTAATTATGAATGTAAATATGTCACAAATATAAACAAGTTTATAATATAAACCAAATATTTAAAGAATTATTTTTATTTTAGTAATAAAAGTGCCTAAAGTGAGCTAAAGTTTGGAGTACTTAAAGTTGAAAGCAGGAAAGTCCTACCGGCACTTTAGGCACTCATTAAGGGATATAGTTTAATAAATCGAAAACAGTATGGGACTTATAAAGATCGAAAATATGGAGTTTTACTCCTTTCACGGACATTTCAAAGAAGAACGGATTGTCGGTAATAAGTTTCTTGTTGATCTTACTATTGAAACGGACATGGAGCTCCCTGCGGCTAGCGATAACCTTAAAGATGCCGTTAACTACCAGAGGGTGTACGAGATTGTCAAATCGCAGATGGAAATAAAATCTCATCTTCTTGAACATATCGCAGGACGTATACTTGATGCTATCTATACCGAGATGAAGGGTATAGAAAAGATCACAGTAAAAGTTTCCAAAATGAATCCGCCAATGGGAGGGAAGATTGGGTCGGTAAGTATACTATTGACCAGGTAACCTGTTTTACAGGAACAGCAGGACAGATGAACCCAGGGTAGTAATAATCACAAAATACCTGTAAGCTTTTTCGGGGAATAGATTTACAATATGGATTCCGAGAAAGATGCCGGAAGCAATTACAGGTACAGCAATCAGATCAAGGGTAAGTGAAGATAAGGTAATGTTTTTCCATACCAGAGCCTGAAGCGGGAGTTTTCCTGTATTCATTATCAGGTAAAGCCATGCACTGGTTCCGATAAATTCCTTCTTTGGAAGTTTCATAGCCAGAAAATAGAGAGTAAATACCGGACCGGCAGAATTGCCTATCATTGTGGCGAATCCGCCTGCAAATCCCATACTTGGTCCAAAATACCTGTTGTCAGGAATCAGACTTTCCTCCTTTTTCCTCAGATCGTTAAAAACCATGAGGATCAGCATTATCCAAACGATAGAAATCATTACAATCCTGAACTGGCTATTATTAATCATATTACCTGTAATGAGGGCAGTGACAATCCCAAGTGTTACCCACGGAAGTATCCTTAGAATATATTTCCATACTGCGTTTCTATGGTAGTAAATAACAGCCATTATATCGGCCGTAATAAGCATCGGGAGTATAACCCCGGTTGATTCTTTTGCACCGAAGATCAGAGCCATTACCGGAATAATTGCTAATCCTAAACCGCTCAGACCGGCTTTAGCCATTCCTACAACCAGCGCCACAACAAAAAACAGCAGCAGGAATCCGGGAGTGAGATTCTGATTCAAAGAAAGGATATACGAAATCATTTATAATTCAGAGGATGATATGAAAAAACAAATATATAAAAATGATTCATTTTTCCTCCTTGACTTAGCATAGCCGGTTCAGCCTTCGATCTACATAGTACCTGATCAGCAGGTCCTTCGCCTCACTCAGAAAAGGTTTTTGAGTGGAATCAGTAAACGTGAGAAGGAGATCCCTCGCTAACGCTCGGGATGACAGTGCGTTGGAGGTCAGAAATGGGGTGAAGAAGTGACGATTCGAAAATGTCTTCAATATAACAACTGCTTTTCGAATCGCCACTTCTTCACCCCATTAACCACCTAAATTACCATGTCAATCCCGAACGCAGTGAGGGATCTCCCGGAACTTTCGATAAAGTTGTTAAGTAATCTCCAGTCTCCATACACTGATTTCGATTAAAAACCTTGTTATTATTATCAACACGAGAATCCGGATAACGTTTCAGCGAGACCAGACAGCTGAAACTATCGATATGGAATTTGAAACCCCATAACGGCGGGGAAGCCTCCAGCGTCTTTAAAAATAATAACTGTTTATAAAGGGTAGTAAATCATATTACCGGTAAATTCTATGATATTACCGATTTTTGATTGAATTTCAGGCTTTATTGAATTCCTTTGCAAAATATTTCATTTAAAGATGGATAAAGCCGCTTCAAAAGTCTTAAAAGAAAATATTTCCAGACCGGGTTTATTTGGATTACTGAAACCTTATTCAAGAATGGTGATCATTCTGATTATTATGGCGCTTTTGGGAAGTGGAATTAACATGTTGATACCCAGGATTATTGCTCATGGCATAGATTCATTTACTTCAAACCTGTATCATCTTGAATCTGTTATTCTTCAGTTTCTGGGAGCTGCAATATCGATCTTTGTATTTACTTTCCTTCAGAATATAATCCAGACCTATGCCTCGGAAAGGGTAGGCAAAGATTTGCGAACTAAACTTTCCAATAAAATCTCGCGTCAGAGTTACACTTTTGTTCTTAAATCCAACCCCTCGAAGCTTTTAACAAACCTGACTTCCGATATAGATTCGGTAAAGTTGTTTGTTTCAATGGCTTTTGTTACCATAATTTCTTCAGTTTTTGTTATTGCCGGAATCTCCGTTCTCCTTATTCTCATCAACTGGAAACTGGCTTTGGCGGTCATATCAATTGTTCCGATTATCGGCGGGACTTTTTTTATTGTGTTAAGGAAGGTGAGAGTATTGTTCAAAAGGGGCAGGGAAGTTATAGATGCACTTAACAAAATTATTAATGAAAGTATAATGGGTTCGGCTTTGATCAGGGTACTGAATTCCCAGCAACCGGAAAGCATGAAGTTTCTGGAATCCAATTTAGAATCACGTAATTTAGGTATGTCCATTCTGCGGATGTTTGCCACACTTATCCCAGTAATAATGTTCGTGGCCAACATGGCTGTTGTAACAATCCTTGCCCTGGGCGGACATTTTGTTGTTGCAGGGAGTATGTCGCTTGGAAACTTTGCAGCATTTAACAGCTATCTGTTAATGCTTATATTCCCGATAATTATGATAGGTTTTATGAGCAACGTTATAGCACAGGCCACTGCTTCCTATACAAGAATAAATGACGTACTGGAGGCCCCCGAGACTAATGAGGCAGGAACAATTGACAGCGATATCAAGGGTAATATTGAACTGAAAAATGTATCACTCTTCTACGGTGATAAACCTATATTGAAGAATATTTCATTTTCAATTAAAGCCGGCAGCAAGACTGCAATTATAGGACCAACAGCTGCAGGGAAAAGCCAGTTATTATACCTTCTCACGAACCTTATTACCCCAAATTCCGGTTCAATAGAATTCGACGGGATAAGCACTGAAAGATATACCAAAGAAGTTTTTCACAGTCAGATAGGCTTTGTTTTTCAGGACAGTGTGATTTTTAATATGAGCCTTCGTGAAAATATTGCTTTTAACGATAAGGTAACAAATGAGTCTTTGGAAAAAGCCATATCCACTGCCGAGTTGACGGATTTTATTGAATCGCTTCCCAAAAAACTCGATACAATTGTCTCGGAGCGGGGTACAAGTCTTTCAGGTGGACAGAAACAGCGGATAATGCTGGCACGTGCTCTGGCAGTTAATCCTAAGATTCTTCTGCTGGATGATTTTACATCACGGGTGGATAAGAAAACAGAAAATAAGATCCTGTGTAACCTCGAGAACAATTATCCTGCAATGACCCTTATATCAGTTACACAAAAAATCGCACCTGTAAGGCATTTCGAACAAATAATATTGCTTATGGAAGGTGAAGTCATTGCAACCGGGACACATAAGGAACTAATGGAGAGCTCGCCTGAATACGTCCAGATATACAGTTCGCAACGAAGTACACATCACTATGAACTATAATTTAAATCAGGCATCAGACAAAACGGAGCAAAAAATATCTAATCTTGCTTCGCTCAGGAAACTGATAACTCTTATTGGTGAGGAGCGTCGTAACCTGATAATTGCATTTGCCGCTATTTTTTTAAACGCAGGATTAAGTCTTCTCGGTCCCTATTTAATAGGATACACGATCGACAACTATGTGCAGACAAAGCTTTACCACGGAGTGCTGGTATATGCCGGGATTCTGATGGCTGTTTATGTCGTAGCTTTCATCGTAAACTATACCCAGATGCTTATGATGGGAGGAATAGGGCAGCGGATGCTTTACAGTCTGCGTAATGCTGTTTTTAATAAGCTGCAGGAACTGCCCGTTGACTTCTTTAACCAGAACAAGGCCGGTGACCTTATATCGCGAATAAACAATGATACTGATAAGGTAAACCAGTTTTTCTCACAATCGCTGATGCAGTTTATTGGCAGCCTGATTACTATGACCGGTGCCGGTATTATATTGTTATATATAAATCTGCCCTTGGGACTCGCAGCTCTGTCTCCGGCACTCATAGTATGGTTATTTACAAAATTTACTTCCCCCTGGGTAAAACGCAGGAATGCAGCGAGTATGAAAAGCACCGGTTTCCTGAGCGCCGAAATACAGGAAAGCCTTGCTAACTTCAAGGTAATCATAGCCTTTAACCGGAGAGACTATTTCCGGAAACGATTTGAAGAGGCAAACCATGATAATTACACAAAATCAGTCCAGGCAGGTATTGCCAACAATGTTTTTACACCGGTCTATACAATGGCTGCAAATTTAGGTCAGATGATAGTTCTCACATTTGGAATTTATCTGATTATAAAGGGCCATTTCTCACTGGGACTGCTTATCAGTTTTATAGCGTATGTGACTAATTTCTACAACCCGCTCAGGCAGCTGGCTGCTTTGTGGGCTAACTTCCAGGTAGCTATGGCCGGATGGGATCGTATTTCTATGTTATTGGCACTTGAAACTAATCTTCATGTTATGGAAGATCCAAAATGTGAAACAAGCACTTCATATCTTCATTTTGGAGCAGTATCATTTAAGTATCCCAATGGCAAAGAAGTATTGCACAAGGTAAGCTTTGACCTGGAACGTGGCAAGACCTATGCATTTGTTGGTCCTACAGGTGGAGGCAAAACCACAACTGCATCTTTAATAGCAAGACTATATGATGCAACAAAAGGAATTATATTGCTTGATGGCAGGGACATACGTTCATATAAGCCTGAGGAGAGAACCAGGAAAATAGGATTTATCCTTCAGGAACCATTCCTTTTTACAGGAACAATCCAAGATAACATTTTATATGGAAATCCCGAGTATAAGAATTTTTCAAATACACAGCTCACTGAAGCCATTTCTGAAGCCGGGTTAGAAAGCCTGCTGGAGAGATTCGATGAGGGCCTCGATACCAAGGTACAAACTACAGGTGATGGCATGAGCCTGGGACAGAAGCAACTCATTGCATTCATGCGTGCTGTTCTTCGAAAACCTGAACTGCTGATCCTTGATGAGGCCACGGCAAACATCGATACAGTGACCGAACAATTGCTGGACAGCATATTAAAGAAACTTCCGGCATCCACCACCCGTGTTATTATAGCTCATCGATTAAACACAATAGAAAATGCTGATGAGATTTTCTTTGTCAATACCGGCAAGGTTATACTTGCTGGATCTTTCAATGATGCCATTAACCTGCTTCTGCACGGGAAGGTGGAAAGTTAGAATAAAATCAACCCCCGGTGAGATAATCCTAGGTTTTCTGAAAACCATTCAATAAATTTAAACGGGAAAATACATCAGAATAAGCATTCTTTTTTTGTTCCTTTATCTTTATTGCAGATTGGATAAATTAACCTTATAAATAAAATAGTTCACATGGATAATACGACTTCCCCGATTAAAGAAGATCAGTCTGGCACTCAAGTCCAGGCAGCAGTTCAACGGATAGCGTCAATTGACATACTCCGTGCCCTTACCATGATTTTGATGATCTTCGTGAATGATCTATGGTCACTGAAAGATATCCCGGGATGGCTGGAGCATGTTAAACACGGTGTCGATGGCATAGGCCTGGCTGATGTGGTGTTCCCTGCCTTCCTGTTTATTGTAGGATTATCCATTCCTTATGCAATAAATAGCCGGCGGTCAAAGGGAGACACCGACTGGCAACTGGTTAAGCACGTTTTATTAAGAACTGTGGCATTGTTGGTTATGGGTGTATTTCTTGTTAACGGGGAGACATACAATGAAAAAGCAACAGGGATGGCAGAAGTGTTCTGGGATCCGCTTATCTGCTTATCTTTTATTCTGATCTGGAGCAGTTTTTCCACCAACTGGAATAAATACACAGTAATGATTCCAAAGGTTATAGGTATTATCACACTTGTTATTTTAGCTATAATTTACAGGGGAGGTGAAGATGGCAATATTCAGCATTTTGCTCCCCAGTGGTGGGGTATTCTGGGGTTGATCGGATGGGCTTATCTGGCAGGCGGGCTGATCACCATTTTTTCAAAAAACAAATTTTTTCCAATATTGGCAGGCTGGTTATTTTTCTGTATTCTCAGTATGATTTATAAAGCAGGTTTTATTCCCAGGGATAGTATAATCTCATTTATTCCGGGGGCGATACTCGGAGGTACATTAGCAGGTCTCACGATGGGAGGAGTACTTACTTCCATAATATTTCAATATTTTGTTAACCGAAAGGATAACAAGGGTCTGACATTAGTATTTATTGGTTTTTCAGCTCTGCTTATCGGATTGTCAATTATTACCAGGCCTTACTGGGGTTTGGCTAAACTGGGAGCAACGCCTGCCTGGCTTTTTCTTTGCAGCGCGTTTACTATCCTCGCCTTTACCGTTATTTACTGGATTGTGGATGTTAAGGGAAAAGCCAAATGGTTTGACTTTATCAAGCCCGCAGGAACCGCTACCATACTCTGTTATCTGATACCCTATTTTACCAATGCCGCTTCCCGGTTGGTCCATATTCATTTACCGGAAGCTTTGTTAACAGGCGGGGTAGGTTTGATAAAATCATTCCTGGTTGCATTGCTCTGCGTATTTATAACCGGTCTGCTGATCAGGCTGGGAGTCAGGATGAAACTTTAATAGCCTTTTTATCCTATGGTTAATTTTTATTGCCCTACATATAGTTATTGATTCAATTTATTAATATTTAATTGGTTATGAGAATAAAAGTTTTATTCATTATATTGCTTATCAATTTCCGGGTTTTCTCTGGAGAAGCCCGGCATTTGAAGCCTGATTTTAAAATTGTCGGCTATTATTCCATTAGGTCTGCTATGGATGATTATAATAAATTTCCATTCAGCAGATTGACACATGTAAATCTTTCATTTCTTAATCCCGATTCCCTCGGGAATTTCACACGGGATCTTTCAGCCTTGAAGCCATTTATTACTAAAGCTCATAAAAAAAATGTAAAAGTATTATTCTCGATAGCCGGAGGCAGTGTTCACCCATATTACCATACTCTTTTGAAAGAGGAGAACAGAGCCAGATTTATTCAGAATCTTCTCTCTCAGGTACTTAATTATAATTTTGACGGTATTGATGTCGATATTGAAGGCAGCGACATAGATGAAAATTATGAAGTGTTTGTTATGGATCTGGCACGTGAACTGAGGCTACAGCACAAGTTGATAACCTCAGCAATTGCTGTTTATTACAAGGACCAAATTTCTGATAAAGCCATTGCACAATATGATTTTGTGAATGTTATGGTCTATGACCGTACAGGTCCGTGGCGGCCTGATAAACCAGGTCAGCATTCCTCTTATGCCGATGCTGTGGAAGATCTTGAATACTTTGGGACGGCAAGGAATATTCCCGGCGGAAAAATGCTGCTGGGTGTGCCATTTTACGGATATGGATTCGGACCAGAAATATCATCCCCGGTTAAATCAATGGATTATAATGAGATAGTTTCAGCTTTCCCTGGATCTGAATCTGTTGATGAATGGAAAACAGCGGATGGTAATATTATGTATTATAATGGGATGCCGACCATAAAAAAGAAGACTGAGCTTGCCATGGAAAAAGCTTCCGGTATAATGATCTGGCAAGTAGGCGGGGATGCAAAGGGGTCAAAGTCGCTGCTTAAGACTATTTATAAAACAGCTTCAGGAAAGAAGCAGAACCGTATAAAAGGTTAATTTGTCCTTTCTCCTTATCAGTAACAGTTCCCGATTCTCCAGCAAAACAATACTGTAGGTATTTTATTATGTATCTTAGTTTTCTGTTCATATGTTGATTTTTGATTTCTAAAAACATTTAATTTATTCCAATGGATAATGACAAATTAAAAAAAGCTGTAAAACTTTTCATCTTTATTGCTGTTTTTTTCTTTGGATGTAAACGGAATGTTGACCAGCCTTTGAATTTCACTCCAATCGATCTCAGCACTTTCAGTAAAAACCTCAAAGGATTTAATCTCCTTGGGAAATTTGATGTGTCGTGGTCAAATTATGGTTTCTCCGAGGAGGAGTTTATCATAGCTCATGATCTTGGGTTTAACTTTGTCAGGCTTCCTCTCGATTACAGAACTTACACGCAAACAGGAAACTGGGATGTCTTTCTCGAGGATCAGGTTGCTCAGATTGACAAAGCCGTTGAATATGGCAAAAAATATGGGGTGCATATCTGTATCTGTCTTCACCGTGCTCCGGGATACTGCGTAAACGTATCCACGTTACCAGCCAACCAGGATCTGAATCTCTGGACAGATGTTACTGCACAAAATGCTTTTGTCAACCATTGGGCTTATTTTGCCAACCGCTATAAGGATGTGCCATATAGTGAATTAAGCTTTAACCTTGTGAACGAACCCGCCGACATGGACGAAAACACCTACCTAATGGTGATGCAAAAGGCTATTGATAAAATTCAACACATTAATCCTGACCGGGTTATCTTCGTTGATGGACTTAATTACGGACGAAACATTCTGCTTTCTCTAAAGAACACTAAGAATATTATACAGGCTATTCATGTATATGATCCCTTCACCCTGACACATTACATGGCAGAATGGGTGGATGGTTCAAATACATGGCCCGTCCCTGTCTGGCCTATGACCAGTATTTCACAATACCTTTACGGACCTACCAAAAGCGACTTTTTTTCACCGCTTGTTTTGGAAGGGACCTTTTTAAAGGATGCAAAGATAACTGTCAATGTTCAGCAGGTCTCCATTCAATCTACTTTGCAGATCAAACTTGACAACTCTGAGATCTATAATAAGGTGTTCACATGCGGACCTGACCCCGGGGAAGACTGGACTCAAATAATCTCAACCCAATGGGGTTACCAGAACATCTCAGGCAAAGATTACTCAGTGGTTCTACCCACCGGCGGAACGAGGCTGGCCATTACAAACACAAATGGCGACTGGATGACTATTAATAAAATAACCATCTCATCTGGAACAACTGAGATTGTCATTGTTCCTTCCAACACATCCTGGGGATCGAAGCAGGATACATATAAGATCACATCCGAAGGAAAAATTACTGATATTAACGGAAATCCGGTTCTTGCATTAGGCGCTCTGATAACAAATCTTGAATATGCAAAATCGGTAGATATTCCTGTTATGGTGCAGGAATTTGGTGTTTATAACAAAACCCCGCATAGTGTAACGCTTAACTATTTAACGGATGCAGTTTCAGTTTTCAATAAGTATCATCTCGGATACGCAATGTGGAACATGATTGGCACCATGGGCATAATCAACAGTGAACGCACTGACTTTACCTATGAACCTTACAGGGGGAAACAGCTTGACAGGCAAATGACAACCATAATGCAAAGCACCGGCAAATAATCTATTATTTTATAGTTTCAATAAATAAAATCAAAACATCATGAGAACGAGTATTCTGACCTTTCTTTTTACCCTTATGTTACCTCTTGTTTCTGTGGCGCAATCAAAACCGGTAGTAATTCACCTATGGGAGAAAGGTGCACCGGGTTTCGAAAACCGGAAGGACATACCGGAACAGGCTCAGGATTATTGGGTACGTAACATTAATAATCCGTCCGTAACAGTTTTTCTTCCTCCAAAGGAAAAGGCAAACGGGTGTGCTGTTGTAGTTGCCCCGGGAGGCGGATTCAGGGAGCTTGTCTTCGATGCTGAAGGCATACAGGCTGCTGATTTTCTTAATTCTCTCGGAGTGACGGTTTTCGCTTTGAAATACAGATTGCCCGGTGAAAAAGATTCTCCTTATAAGATAGAAAATGTTCAACAGGATGCTTATCGGGCTATCAGGTTGGTACGAAGCCGTGCTGCTGAGTTTAATATCGATCCAAAACGAATTGGCATGCTAGGATTTTCTGCGGGTGGAGCTGTGGTTATAATGGTCTCCTTCGACAAAGGTGATGGTGATCCAAAGGCTTCAGATTTAATTGACCGAACAAACGGCCGTCCTGATTTCGAGATGATGGTTTATCCGGGAGGCCAGCCCCCTGAGATAATTCCTCCTGATGCTCCTCCGGCTTTTCTAATTTGCGCTAATGATGACGAGTACGGATGTGACAAGATTACTCTTGATCTTCTCCAGAAATTCCGCAATGCAAAGGTTCCTGTAGAAGCAATTTTTCTTGCGAAAGGCAAGCATGCTTTCAATATGGGAAACAGGTCCTCCCTGGTTACGGTTAAAACCTGGCCGCAAAGAATGGCAGACTGGATGAATGACAGCGGGTTTCTTAAACAATAAATAAACAGGCCTTTTTCAGAATTTTATTTCTTCGGGAATTATATTCCAGCCTTCAACTGACAGCTTTAATTCATTAAGGCCGACCGTACTTTTATTGCTACTATAATCAACTTCAACCTGTTTCTTATCGCCAGGTAATAATGTAAAATAATTGTCGGTAAAAAAAGAGGGAAGCAACAGTTCATTGTCAGGCTTCACAACTTTTAACCTTATGAAAAATGCTGTTTCAGTATTGGGATTCGAGATTACAATTACACCATGGCCATCAGCGCCTTTCTTTATTTCAGTCTTTATGGTCACCTTTCCCAGGTCATTCAGTTTTTCATATGAATGAGCTTTGCCCGAGAGCCAGTAAAGATTCTCATCAACTACTTTATCGTTGTTAATTAGCTGCAATTTAAGGAAGAAAATCCCGGTACCGTTTTCAGGCAGATCGATCTTATTCAGTAATAACACATTCTGAGCTTCGAGACTGACCGGATTATTCTTATCAGAAATCAATTTACCATGGAGATCATATAATCTCACAGATGCAGTGAGATTATCAATTTTCATTGCCGTTTGATTTACCACACAAACCAGTGAATCATTCAGATTAAGCTGAATATGAACGGGAGCTGCACCATGTTTATAACCAAAATAGCCGCCTGTATAATCCAGGTAATAGTCATAAAAACCACCGCGGAGAGCTGTCCATGGATTTTGATTTTTCCATACCAGCATCCCTGTATACCAGTCCCACATTTTATAATTGAATCCCTCCTGCAGGGCACGATATTGTTCATAGCTTACCATCTGTGCTTTGAAGCAAAAATCCCTGATATCCTTTACTTTACCATATCGACCGGGAAAATCGGATAGTGGCAGGTACTTATGATATGTCCAGGATTTGCCTCCCCATGGTGATTGAGGAGGTACCAATTCATCTTCGGGGATAATTTTCTTCAGACCATCATAATTTGGAATTCCTATCGAACCTGTCTCAGGGTTGAAAGGGAATGATCTTTCAGTAAAAATGGTTTCAGGCTCCCGTATATTGTATGGCCCGTCGCCGGTGTCGCCTTTTGAGTTTGTCATGAGGCTTGAAGATGTTGACTTTTCAATAAATAATCTTGTATTGTCGAAGCGTGGTAAAATATCCTCTGTAAGGGCTTTCAGTATATCTGGCGGGGGTGGAGTCTCATTTCCACCGCACCACAGGTAAAGGCTAGGGTGATTTCTAAGCATCCTGATCTGATCTATTGCGGTTTCAAGGAACAGGTCATGATCATCGGGATAGGCTTTACGCCTTGCCTGCGACTCTTTTTTTGCAGGATCAAGCCATTCTCCGTTGCAGTCGCCGGAAACCCACAGATCCTGCCATACCAGAATGCCGTATTTATCACATGCATCATAAAATTCCGGCCGTTCGGGAAGCGCACCTCCCCAAACCCTTATCATATTCATATTCATTTCAGCATGAAATCTCACCTCTGCATCATACCGCTCTTTTGACAAGCGTAGTAATGCATCCGAGGCTATCCAGTTTCCACCCTTAATAAATACCTTCTGCCCGTTTACTGTAAATACCCGTCCTTTAATTTTTTCATCAAAATAAGTGGTTGTTTCCCTGATGCCAAAAGGGACCAGCTCGGAATCCTTAGTAGTTCCATCCTGTGCAATGAAATCAATTTTCATCTGATATAGAGGTTGGTTCCCCATCCCATTGGGCCACCATAAGCGGGGATTCTCAACTTTTATTTCAGGAAATTGAATAGTTTTTTCCTCAGATGGATTAATTATAACTTTCAATGAGTTTTCATGGCCTTCGAATTCAATTCTAAGAGTACCCTGGACTGCTTGTGACGATGCATTTTTCAAATCGACAGAGGCTTTGACAAATGCCGGTGCCTGCTTATTTCCGGGAATTCGTATTCCCGGAACCCTTGTTTCGACAAAAGGATTTTTTATATCTGCTGATCCGGTTATTTCGATAGCAACCTGGTCCCATATGCCGGTATTTCTGTCAGGGATAGAACAGATCCAGTCCCATCCTGCTGTACATTGCATTGTAATGCTGCGTGCAATCATCCCATCACCTCCCTGTCCGCCATTTGCATTACCCACAGGATCAGACGGCGCCACCCATACAGCCAGTTTGTTTAATTGTCCTTTTTTAAGATAAGGAGTAATCAGGTATTTTTCTCTCAGGTACATGCCTTGATGTGTTTTTGTATTTACCCTGTTCCCGTTGAGAAATATATCAGCAAAATAATTTATTCCCCTGAAGCAGAGCCAGACTTCCTGCCCGTTTTTGATATCGGGTACTTCAAACTCGTTTAAAAACCAGTAGGTATAGTAATCCCTCCCGGTATTATAAACATCTGGAATAAGACTATTATTCATTCCGAAAAAGGGATCAGGAATCTGTTTATTATGCAAGAGTGTAGTAAGAACCGTTCCCGGAACTACAGCATCAATCCACCCTTGCGGTTTGAAATTACGTGAAGTTATTTCTGTTCCATCGCTCGTAATATCGATTGCTCTTTTTGCTTTCCAGTTTTCGTTAAGCAGGAATTTTGCAGGTTGTGCAAGGGCATTAAACTGCAGAATTGCTGATGCAAGCAGGCATAAAGGAATTGCTTTCATATTCAGGATTGTTATATTATCTTTCTGAGAGAGCCAACATTGTCTTTAATAATAACACCCTCACCGTGTCCTCCTAGATCGACAACATTTTGTTTGAGCGCTCCATTGAATTGTACATTGTCTTTTATTACCGAGCTTTCGAGCCCTTTCATAACGATTCCGTAATCCGGAGAATAACTCCCCTTGGAGTCGTCATCTCTTCCGGAGTTCAAAGCATTTCCTGTGAATACGAGGCCTTTTACACCCTCAAACCTGGCATGGGAGCTGTCATAGTCATCCTTTTTGCCCCAGTCGGGTTTGCCGCTTCTGTAGATAATGTTGCCTGTAATGGCCAGAGTTTCGCAACTCTTATTATTTGGCCCGGGTAATAATGCGATGCCGCATCGTCCTGACCTGTCTATATAATTTCCGTTAATATTGTAATGTGATCCTCCATAGATGAGTATACCTCCCTCGCGGTTCCATTCAATCCGGTTAGCTGTCAATGTATTGGAAGCATTCTCATCATAGGAAGCATATCCTGCTTTGCCATTTCCGGAAAACCAGTTATCAAGTATAAATCCATCCCAGCCACGGACTCTTATTCCGCAACCTTCATTCCCATATGAATGAGAGTGTCTCACGCAAAAACACCATATGCGTTCCAGCCTGATCCCGTCACCGGTAAAGTTTTCCACTCTGCAGGTATCGATCCTTGGGGTATCTTCCCGTTTTCCATAATCCGGTTTATCAACTAATATTCCGTGGATTCCGCCGGCAATATGATTTCCGTTAAGACATAGTCCGAAAAGATAAGCACCATATGCGCCGGTGAGATTTATCAGGCATTTCCCTTCGCCCTTAAAAAGAAGAATGGTCCCCATACCTTTCCCGTAACTCCATGCAGGTAAACCATGAATTCCGATACCTTCGCGCACTTTTAACTCGGAACACAGATAGGTACCTTCAGGAATAAATACAGAACCGTTTGTTTCGGCTGCATTGTCTATAGCCTTTTGAATGGCTTTGGTATCATCGTTTTTTCCGTCGCCTTTAGCTCCCAAGTCGATAACATTCAGCATGCCTTTACTCTTCTCTTCCGTACTGCTAGCAGACTGACCGGATACCTTTGATGTTAGTGCGGAAGCGGCTAATACCGAACCCATTGCTACAAAGTTTCGTCTTGAATAAGCTGGTTTTTTCATGACTTAAATCTTCCTCCTGTTATTAATAATTATTATTGGGAATTATAAATTAATATTTTAATTCAATTTACTGCATAAATTATTGCTTAGTAAATTTAATAATACAAATTAAACATGAGACAAGAATTGTTATGTTTTTGCGACAAATCTGATAGGTTAATCCAGTTTACCACATAGCCGAAAGAGCAGGCCAGATTGATTAATATAAATTGGCTTATATAAAATTTGTCTGGTATCTTTGCAATGGTAAGTGATTAATATCAACACCACAGAACCAATCGTATAGAATAGTTGTTTATTGATTCATGACTCTTTAACACTCATGTTCTTAAACCTGCATCTTTAAAGCAGGGATTCTTAAAAAAATGTGTAATTTTCATGAATCGAAATTGTGAAAACCTTAGAAAAGAGATCATGAAATAATCACTATATAACCAGAAAAACGTAAAACAAATGGCAAATAAGCTGATTCTTATAATAATTTTTATTTTCGGCAGCTTTAGTTATGCTCAGCAAAATGATTATAAAGCAACACCGAATGACTTTACCATAACCGGGGCAGACACAACTTTGCATACAGGACAAAGAAAAAAGGGTAGAAACCTGGAAAATCAACCCCTCGCTCAATACAGTATAATCACTAAACAGTATGTTGCCCGTTCTTCGTTCCAAAAAATAGGTCCCGGGCACGAAGTAAGAATAAGAATTCTTAAAAGTGGCGTTAATAATTCAGATATTGAAGATTTTGCAATGGCTTATAAAATGGGTAACGAATATCGTACCGGCAATATTATTGGAATTGAAAATATTACTTTTCCGTTTTATAATAAGGTCACATATCGTTCATGGAATAACTTTCATGCAGTCCAGTACGATGTCATATTTGAATTTACAATTAATGATCCGGGCATTTGGGATGTAACGATAAACAATTAAAAGCGATAAATGTAATGTGCCTGGCTGTCAGATTATCATAATATATCTGATACTGTAAATGGGGAAAAAATTCATTTGTGTTTTTTCCATCTTGCAGGAGTGAGGCATATGCAGATAACCCTCCCGAGAAATCAATTTGCGAGGTAACAGAAACCATAATAATTCAATAACGAATTAATGAAGAAAAACCGATTTTATCTCAAATATCTCGCANNAGATAACCATAATTCAATTTCAGATCCGGCAACAGCATTTACACATCCACCCGAAAGCGCCAAACCTGGCGTACTCTGGATGTGGATGGGTTCAAACATAAGCAGGGGAGGAATAAGAGACGACCTGGAAGCATTGAAGAAGGAAGGATTTAACAGTACGACGATGCTTACGCTGGCTGACATTACTACCCCCTGGAGTGCAGTCATAGGGAAATCCCCGACTCAGCAAATGGTTGCATGGACAGAGCCATGGTGGCAGATGGTAAGATATGCTGCAGAAGAATCAAAACGCCTAGGGATGGATTTCGGTATGTTCAATTGTCCGGGATATGAAACCAGCGGCGGACCCTGGATTACCCCTGAATTATCAATGCAGGAAATCTGCTGGAGCAGTAAAGAAGTGACTGGCGGAAAACATATACATATCCAGTTGGACAAGCCGGAAGTTAATCCAAGGGCGAATATGCGTTTCCCGGTTTTTAATCCTGAAACCGGTTTAACGGAAAACCCTGTTATAGAAGCCAGAAAAACATTTTATAAGGATATTGCTGTGCTGGCTCTCCCCTCAAAAGGAGTTGTAGCGAAAAATAATGTAATTGACATTACCGGAAAAATGCAGCAAAACGCCTTACTTGACTGGGATGTTCCTGAAGGAGACTGGGTTGTATACCGTTTCGGACATACAACCATGGGTTCCCTTATTCAGCCTGCCCAGCCGCAGGCAGTCGGTCTTGAATGTGATAAAATGAGCCAGGCAGCTGTCGATTTTCATATGGATCATATCATAGGCGAAATGCAAAAACATCTCGGTGATCTGATTGGAACAGGGTTCACACATGTTTATTTCGACAGCTATGAAGCAGGTGATCCTACCTGGACCCCTATGATGAAGGAGGAATTCTTAAAAAGAAGGGGCTACGATATTACGCCTTATCTATCAACATTTGCCGGCCGAATAATTGACAGCAAGGCGGATTCAGCAAAATTCAGAGACGATTTTGATGCCACGATAAAAGATCTGTATAAAGATATTTATTTCACCACAGTTTCAAAAAAGTTAAAGGAGGCCAACCTGATTTATTTAAGTGAGCCCTATGGCGGCCCTTGGCGTGAGGAGGATATTGTGCCTCTTGTACACCGTGTTATGGCCGAATTCTGGACCAATGACGGAGTTTTTACACCTTATGAATTTGATCCGACAGTCAAGGCGGTAAGAAAGTCCGGTCAGAATCTTATTGCAGCCGAAGCATTTACCGGGCAGCCGGCTGACAGCAAATGGAACGAGTATCCTGCATGGCTTAAACCAATTGGAGATGAGGCTTTTTGTAAAGGGGTTAATCGTATAATTATTCACAGGTTCACCCACCAGCCATGGGATGATCGTTATAAACCAGGTGCTACAATGGGACAGTGGGGTACACATTTTGACCGTACACAAACATGGTGGAAACCAGCAACAGCCATGGTAAATTACTGGCAACGCTGCCAGGCATTATTGCAGTGGGGCAAAATCAGTTCGATCTCGGATGATTTTAATGCTGATCAGGTTACCGATAGTTTAAAGGTCAGATTTATTCATCGTGTTTCACCGGGTACAGATATCTTTTTCGTTGCGAATACTTCACATCGATCCGGAACAGCATACTGCAGGTTTAAAGTAACTGGATTTGTACCCGAATTATGGGATCCCGTAACAGGATCGATGCGTGATCTTCCGGAATATGAAATGAGGAACGGTGAAACATTTATCCCTTTGAAGTTTGATGATGCACAAAGCTTTTTTATTGTTTTCAGGAATAAAACCAAAAGACTGACTGTAACCGCAGGGAATAATTTCCCCTCCGTGAAACAGATTATAGGCATTTCACATCCCTGGCTCGTAAAATTTGATACGTCATGGGGCGGCCCTTCAGAGCCAGTTCTTTTTTCAAAACTTGAAGACTGGACAAAACGTCCTGAAACCGGGATTAAATACTTCAGTGGCACTGCGGTTTATAAGACATCTTTTGATTTTCCGGTTTCATCATATAGAGACAAAAGTGGAAACTTATACCTTGATCTGGGTGTGATTAAACATGTCGCCAGGGTAATACTTAATCACAAGGATTTGGGAGTATTATGGACTGCTCCCTGGAGAATTAAAATTCCTGGCAATCTGCTTATTAACAAGAATAACGAACTTCAGATCGAGGTTACCAATGTCTGGGCCAACCGGCTGATCGGCGATGAACAGCAGCCTTCTGATTGCGAATGGCTGCCCGGACAATATTTCTACGATAGCGGGAAGTACCTGAAAGAATTCCCTGACTGGTTTCTGAAAAAGCAGCCACGTCCGTCAAAAGGAAGGTATTGCTTTACCACCTGGAATTATTTTACAAAGGATTCCCTCTTGGTTTCATCAGGTTTAATGGGACCTGTAAGGATAATAATGGAAGAATGAAACTTCCTGCAACGGAAGTAATCATCATTTATAGTTAAAGAGATCCGAATTAATAGTTTCTTTTGCCCGTTCAGTATATTTCTTCGCCTCTTCAGTCATTCCTATGCTCTTAAGGAGATATACCAGTTCGAGACAATCTTCCTTAAAGAGAAATGGATTTTGTTCTTCAAGTTTGTGAAAAAGTTGTTTAGCACGTTCAATGTGACCACTTTTTATCTCTGTGCTGATATGAACTATTTCAACATAATCATACTCCATTATAAAAGTATCCTGGGGGTTCCTGTTAACAAATTCAGGATAGTTAACTACGAGGCTGTTCACTCTTGCTTTGTCAACCAGGACCGGGATGGAAGCATTCCCTTCATCGTCAATATGTGAAAGGAACATGTCGGTATAGGGACTAAGGCCTTTTGACACAAAGACGATCCATTTACTGTTTGGCGCCCATGCATGCCACGAGTTTAATGACGGTAAATTACAGCCGAGCATTCTTGCTTCGCCTCCTTTGGCAGGTATAATATATAACCTGCTATCGGGCTGCAAGAGCATAAAATTTTCAGCCTGGCAAAAAACCAGCCATTTACCATCAGGGGAGACAGCAGGGAAGTAATTACTTTTACCATTTCCTGAAGCACCCTTTATTGGTTCTGCTTTTCCTCCCTTGCCATCATTAAAAGGGATAATGCACAAATCGTATTTAAAAGTCTTTTTTCTCTGAACAAACTGATCAATAAGTTTATTATTCACAACAGTAATTTCATATCGGTTGGTGTCATATGGCAAGGCGGTAGCTCTTGAAAAAATTATGTTTTTCCCGTCAGGGGTCCAGACAGCATTGCTCTGAACATACTCATCAAGGTTTGCACCCGGAAGTTCATTTAAAAGGTGCTGTTGCCTGTCGTATACTGCAAGATGTCCGTTTACGGGGAAAAACAGTTGGGAATAAGCAATATGTTCTTTGGAATACGGGTAGTTTTTCATCACCACCCTGTCCTTTATAGTTGTAACAATGTATCGCCCATCGGGAGATATTTTGGAAAAAAGGCCAAACGTCCTTCTTTTTTCAATTTTTGACCATGACATATAATTGTCTGGGTTGAATATAATAGTATCTTTTATAGGTGAAACAAAATAGCCGCCCTTGTCTCTTAGTCCGGCATCGAGATCAAGGCCAATTATACTTCCGTCAGCTGTTATTGAATGACAATTACCGCATACCGGAAATCCTCCCATAGCTACGTGAGGGGCTTTCTTACTTCCCACATTCAGAAGCATAAAATTCATCGATTCGAGTTTCTTTTCAGCAATAACAAAGGGGATGGGCATTTGTCTGTAAAGAATAGGTGCGCCGACGCTGTCCTTGCTGAGCCTGAAAAAAAGCTCTTTGCCTTTACCCGGCTTACCTGATTTTTTTACTGTAAAATATATTTTGTCAAAGCCTGACAGGAGTTTAATACTATCCCATTTTGAAACATCAGGGCTCCAGCTGGTTCCACGGGTAACGGAATTAATTTTGTATTTTTTATTTCCGGTAACAAGAGAAACCTCCCATGAGGAGGTATCCTTTGCAGTGGAATACCATTCAAAAAGTGGCGAAGGAAACTCCGCCGGTAATACAGCATTATTGAAAGGATGAGTTATAAATATTCCTGAAGCGCTCACTTTCTTTCTTATCAAAATCAATGCTGCAAGACCTATTATGGCAATGAGGAATACGGGGATTATAATTTTGAGTTTTCTCATTAATGATGGTATAATATGATTTTTTTAATCAGGTTTTAAATATATGGAATTATAAATTGAAAACAAAAGTCACCTTGCCGGCGGCACGATAAGGGAGGTTTTTTAATAGGGGGTGCTCGTATTAATCAAATCTTCTAAAAAAGTGCAAATTAACCATTGAATATATGCCCCCCGTCCCCTCTAAAGGGGGGTTTGTCCGGTGGCATAGATGTTGATTTTTTAAATAATGCTATGTTCTTGTATTACAGGTCTTTGTGATCTTTATGAAAATACTTTGTGAACTTTGTGGTTATTGGATTTGCACTTTTTCTACATCCAGTCAGTGGGGAGGGTTTAGAAAAAATATGGATGATTTACAGGAAAGACAACAAATAACACAAAATTTATTATTTTTGCACGCGAAACTTGTGAAACGTCGCAATTTTAGTTTCAAAGTTATGGTTCACCTTCGTTTCACCCTTAGCTAAAGCTTTGGATGTTAAAAAAGTTTCGGTGTACACGGTCGGTTAACCGAGTGGCTAGGTAGCGGTCTGCAAAACCGTTTACGGCGGTTCGAATCCGCCACCGACCTCAACAAAATCCCTTGCACGAAGTGCCGGGGATTTTTTGTTTAATACGATGTGGTTCTGATTATTATTAAATTTTCTATTGAACTATTCTTAATAACTGTTGTTTAACATTTAATATTTAGAATGAATCTAAATAGACATTATGTTTCAGGATATATAAAAACTAATAAACACCTTATGAAAAATATTTTACTCTCAAGTTTACTGGTATTGGCATGCATTGTCTCAGAAGCACAAACTGTCGCCGTTGTTGATTTCATGAAAGTTTCTGGTAACAATCAGGATGCATATCTTGCAGTTGAAAAACAATGGAAAAATCTGCACCAGAGCCGGGTGGAATCCGGACAAATTCTTGCATGGCAGCTCTTTGCTGTTCGAGGATCAGGTACAAGCTCTTCTTATAATTTTGCTACAGTTACAATTTATCCGAATTTTGCACAAACTGAAACATCATTTACTGATGCTGATTTCAAAAAGGCATTTGGTCCAAACTCAGCTGAATTTCTGAAAAAGACAGTCGCTTCAAGAGATCTTATCTACTCACAGACCTATCAGTTGCAGGTCGGGATCCATTCTGATAGTCCTGATAAGTATCTTGTCATAAATTCAATTCACACCGATAATGTTGAAAAATACATTAATATGGAAAAAACAGGCTATATGCCAATACATGAACAGGCAAAAAAGGCAGGACAAAGGAATTCCTGGGGCATATGGACTCGTTGGCCTAATGAAGATAATAATGTACAGGCTGTCGCTGTTGACGGTTATTCAAAATTTTCAGATATAAACAGTGGTGATTACAACGATTTAATGGGTAAGGTGATGGCATCAAAAAAGGCCGGAGAAGTTTATGACATGATTGATCAGATTAGCAAAACTGATGCAATCAGGACAATTGTAAAGTCTGAAATATGGGATTTGCTTGATGTTACAAAACCCAAAATGTAAATTAAAGAACTTAATTATATCAAAGCCCATCCGAATAATGGGCTTTTTTTTAAAAGTTTTGAAATTACCTGAAGATAATCGCCCTGAAATCTATTTTATCAAATAGTTGTTACTTTTTTCTAATTCAGGTCTAATAGCTGCCATTCTTGTAAACTCATATGCTAAATTGCTGAATTCTTATGAGGTTTTCCCTACCTCAAAGAAACAAAAATGAAGCCTGTTCATCAGTTAGATAAACAGGCTTTGTCATATAAGAGTTTTGGATAACTAATCTCCCTGATCAATTATAAATATGATACCGTGAGCGGCGAGTAAGATCCTATATTCTTGTTAAAAGAAAAAATTGACATTGGCTATGTCATTGTTTAAATTTGGTATTACAAAAATTAAATGTATGAAGAAATATCTGCTGCTTTTAGTTTCGTTAACTGCTTTATTTATTATTGCAGGATGCTCAACTTCCACCAAAGAAAAGGAAACACCCGCTCCTTTAATTGAAATGAAATTATTTTTTAAAAATGCTGAGAAAAATAATTTCCAAATTTCCCCTGATGGCAATTACTACTCATACATTGCCAATTATAAAAATATGTACAATGTATATGTTCAAAAGGTTGGGGATGAAAATGCAGTACGTATTACAAATGATACCCTTAGAAGCATCTGGAATTATTTCTGGAAGGGGGATCATATTGTTTTTTTACAGGATGTTGGCGGTGATGAAAATTATCAGCTGTTTTCAGTAGCTGTAACGGGCAAAGATCTTAAGGCACTTACTCCTTTTCCGGGATATCGAACTGGCGTATTGGATGTTTTGCGATATATTCCCGGAAAAGAAAAAGAAATGCTGGTGCAGATTAATAAAAGGGACAAACAATATTTCGATCCATATCTGATCAATATAGAAACAGGACAACTTACACTGATGTACGAGAACAGGCAAAATTTTGACAGCTGGTATACCGATAATAATGGTACGATACGGATGGCTACTAAAACCGATGGGGTTAATATTTCTTACCTCTATCGCAATACCGAAAAGGATACTTTTAAATTATTGCTTACTACTTCATTCAAAGAGACTTTTAATCCGCAATCATTCGATGCCAGCAATAAGCAAATTTATATTTTATCAAATATCGGAAGAGATAAAGTAGCTTTGATATTATTTGATCCGATAGCTAACAAAGATGTAAAAGAAATATATTCAAATCCTGATCATGATTTAACAGGCACATTTTATGATAAAAAAAATAAAGTACTTGCCAGTGTCTCCTGGACAGGAGAAAAACAAGAGGATTATTTTTTTGATAAGACCTGGGAAACCAGGAATAATGGATTGAAACAACAATTTAAAGGGTATGAGACAGGTTTTGCCGGCTGGGATGATGCAATGAAAAAAGGGATCGTATATGAATATAGCGACAGACTCCCCGGTAAATATTATGTTTATGATTTCTCCTCTAAAGAAGCAATTGAAGTAGCTAATCCGTATAACTGGATTAATGAAAATGATATGGCTAACATGAAGCCTATAGTCTATACCACAAGAGATGGATTGACCATTCATGGTTACCTTACTTTACCAAAAGGAATTAAAGCAGAAAAACTACCGGTTGTGGTAAATCCTCATGGAGGTCCCTGGGCAAGAGATGGATGGTACTATAATCAGGAAGTACAATTTTTAGCCAATAGAGGTTATGCAGTATTCCAGATGAATTTCAGAGGAAGTACCGGTTACGGTAAAAAGTTCTGGGAAGCATCTTTTAAAGAATGGGGTAAAAAAATGCAGGACGATATTACCGATGGAGTAGAATATCTGAAGAAGGAAGGTATCGCTGATCCTAAACGGATCGCAATTTATGGTGGTAGCTATGGTGGGTATGCTACTTTGGCTGGCGTTACCTTTACGCCAGATTTATATACTTGTGCCGTAGATTATGTTGGTGTAGCTAACTTATTTACATTTATGAAAACTATCCCGCCTTACTGGAAACCATATTTAGATCAGTTTTACGAAATGGTTGGTGATCCCAAAAAAGATAGTCTGTTAATGGCGGAAGCCTCACCTGTACTCCATGCAGATAGGATAAAGGCACCTCTATTTGTAGCTGCAGGAGCCAATGATCCAAGAGTAAATAAAGCGGAAAGTGACCAGATGGTAAATGCGCTTAGAAATAGAGGAATAGAAGTAGAATACATGGTGAAAGATAATGAAGGACATGGATTTCTAAACCAGGATAACCAATTTGATTTTTATGGTGCTATGGAAAAATTTCTTGAAAAAAATTTAAAGGCTAAGCAACCAGAAGGGAATAAATAGATAATTGAAAACATTACATCATTAGCAAGAAGACTACTTGAAAGTACACGAAAAAGAACAAGTAGTCTCACCATGATATTCCTTATTTATTAAATATTGGGTGACATCTGTCACCTCAGTAAGAAGTTCTGTAGCTTGTATAAAGTCATAAAATATTAATTTCGGTGTAAGACAAGAATTTATATTTTGAATAACACTGTACTTGATTATTTCCTAAGTTTACCCGCAGATATTTCTAATTAACCTGGAGTATCATAAATGAATAAGATGAAAAAAAACCTTTTTTGGGCTGTTATTCACTAATGGTTATTTCCCTGTTTTCAATCCTGATTCCAAAAGCTAAAATTGAATATTCAAAGTATAAATAAATAAACCGGTAAAATAAAATTAAATAAAATATCTTGGCTGCTAAGTCTAAAATAACTACTTTTTGGGCCTCATTTAAAAACATAAATTATGGTACATTTTAAGGAATTAGGATTAGTAAATTCGAGAGAATTGTTTAAAAATGCCTTTAAAGGCGGTTATGCTATTCCTGCATTCAATTTTAACAATCTTGAACAAATGCAGGCAATTATCAGCGCCTGTGTTGAGACTAAATCTCCGGTCATTCTTCAGGTATCAAAAGGCGCACGTAAATATGCCAACCAGACTTTGCTCCAATATCTTGCAAAGGGAGCCGTGGAATATGCAAAAGAGCTTGGTTATGCAATTCCTATTGTATTGCACCTTGATCACGGCGATACTTTTGAAACCTGCAAGTCATGCATTGAAAGCGGTTTTTCATCGGTTATGATCGACGGGTCACATTTTCCTTATGAGGAAAATGTAAGACTGACCAGGCAAGTTGTTGACTACGCACATCAATTCGACGTAACTGTGGAAGGGGAACTGGGTGTCCTGGCAGGTATTGAAGATGAAGTATCATCTGACCATACATCTTATACCAGACCTCAGGAGGTTGAAGATTTTGTGAAAAAAACCGGAGTTGACTCTCTTGCCATATCTATCGGAACCTCACATGGAGCTTTCAAGTTCAAAGTAAAAACAGGAGAATTGCCTCCTCCTTTGCGGTTTGATATTCTGGAAGAGTGCGAAAAGCGTATCCCGGGATTTCCAATTGTTCTTCATGGCGCTTCGTCAGTCCCGCAGGATATAGTGGCTGAGATTAATAAATACGGAGGAAAAATGGAAAATACTGTCGGTATCTCTGAAGACCAGCTCAGACGGGCAGCAAAATCTGCAGTTTGTAAAATAAACATAGATAGTGATGGCCGCCTTGCAATGACCGCCGCTATCCGTAAGGTTTTTGTTGAGAAACCTGGTGAATTTGATCCTCGTAATTACCTGGGCCCTGCACGTGATAAGCTGAGAGAGCTTTACAAACATAAAGTTGTAAATGTGCTAGGCAGTGCCGACAGAGCATAATTACCTGGCCTGACCTTATTTATTAAACTTCACCCTTCGGCATCCGTAATGGAAGCAGAAGGGTTTTTTATGCCGGATGTATTAAAACCTATAGGCTATTCCTGAATTCCATCTGAACCCCGGAAAAGGAGAGATATTGCTGCTTAAAGCCTGTGTGACCTGAAGAAAAATGGAAAATGGAATATTCCTTACTGAAGATGAAATCTTAGGAGCTACAAATAAGCCATCATTATTACCATCATAATTGATGCAGAAGATCTGAAGAGCTGCAGAAAGCTGAACATTATTACCGATATTCATATCAGTTCTCTCACCGACAAGATTAATGAAATGACCTCTAAGAGTCCCTTTTTCCTGACCATTATCATTCCAGTATGCAATCGTCAGGGAGTTTTTTTCAGAAAATTTATATACGCCTGTCATCGCATAGGCAAAATATCTTTGTGCTTCCAATATTGATCCGTCAGGCAGATTATATTTACTGCCAAATGTGCTAAGATTGAATCCGGCTGTAAGTTCAAAGGCAGGCTTTCGGATTATTTTATAATTTAGCCAGTTATCAATAAACCATAGCTTTAGATCAAATCCGTATGCAAGTGTAGGAGTATAGCTGAACCTGTTTTTAGCAAGTGATATTGAAGCTATAATTGCCGGTTTGCCAAGTGAAAATGCAGGAATGGATGCCATCCCGTTGCTATTCAGGCTGACTACCGCGCCAGCCTCCAATTTTGTTTTTGAAGTATCCGCGAGCTCATAAGAATAGGAACTGGTGAAGATGAACAGAAGCACCAGACAAAATAATAATCTCATAATGCAAAGGGATTTGAGTATTGTTTTATTAACAGAATTAATTAATCAGGTATTGGTAAGAATATTTATAAAGATATTCAATGCTTTTCTAACTTTCAATAAATTGAATTATTTACTCAGGTTATTCTTATAGGGAGAAAAATCATCAGCGTGTTTTAGATATTGTTATTCGTGCTTATTGACAGAAAATCTCTATTGAGGATGTAATGAATTGTATACGATAAAAACCCTCTCTTTGGATAAAAGAGAGGGTTTGAAAAGGGTTATCAGGTGTGATTATAATTAGTTGCTTTCAATCTTAAACAATACCGGCAGTGTAAACCAGACAGGGACCGGCACTCCTCCCTGTTTCCCGGGTTTAAACTTCGGGAGAGCTCTTACAACCCTGATGGCTTCATTGTCAAGCAACGGATCAATTCCTCTTAGAATTTCTATCCTGTCAACAGAACCATTTGTATTCACAACAAATTTCAGAATAACACGGCCCTGAATTTTGTTATTCTCTGCCTCGGGAGGATAAATCAGATTTTCACTTATAAATTTAAAAAGAGCAGGATTTCCACCAGGATATTCGGGATTCTCCTCTACCACGATAAATATTTTCTCCTCTGATGGCATAACCTGTATGACAGGGTCTGCAGAGGCAGCTGAATCGGTAATACTGCCATTTTGTACTGAAGCATTTATAATGTCTGTAATAGGAATAAATGGTGTTGCTTCAGATGAATCTGTAACAACCTTTGGCGCTAAATTGTTTATTGCTTTTATCAGTCCGGAAGGAGGATTCAAAACAGGGGGAGGCACAATTTGCGGATCTGCCTGTTTTGTCAGATTGATGATATAATCTTCGGGTCTTAATGTGGTACCGCTTTCTTTCGGTGTAAAAGAGAGTGTTGTAATTAATATTGCAGATAATGCTGTAGTGCCCAGGATAGAAAGGCTCAGAGCTGATTTGTAGCGTTTCCGGAGATCGTAAGCTCCGTAAGATTTGTTTCGGTTCTCGAAAATGATCTCATCAAATTGCGGGAACTTTTCATTTTTCCTCTTCATTGCTGATAGTTTTTAGTTGTTAATACTTCACAGACAACCGTGTAACTATTCAAATTCAGAGGTAACTATCAGAATATTAAAGAGCAAAAAGAGTGCCAGCCTAATGTAATATGTATTATATATTATAGGCGATGTATTATTTATAATGTATGAATGGTGATCTTTAAACATAGCATCTCTTAACCATCAAGAATGCAAAACCAGGATAATATAGAGAGGGGTGGTGGAATGGGTATTTAAAGATCAATTATCTCAGGATCAAAGTTCAGAGGTATTGTACAGTTTACGAGAGGTACAAAAAGTAAAGACAGGTCGTAAGGCCTGTCTCTACAGTACCAATTGTAATTAAACCTATTTTAATCCAAACCGATAGCTGAATTTAATCAGGAAAACATTATGCGGAACGTTTTTCCCTTTATTGAACAGGTCACCCAGATTATTAAGAAAATCCATCTGGCCCGTATCTGTATTGTAACTTCTTGTCTGACTCCAAACAAGGTATACTGATGATCCTGGATTATATTCCCATCGTATAACGAGATTAGAAAGGAATTGCTTTACATTGAAATCACTTTTATCAATTGTATAATCCGTATTTCCATCAATGTTTTCGTCAACATTATAATGATCGCCATCCGTACTTATCTGGCTGGCGGAATATGGTTGGAAACGGTTGTGATAAGAACCTGCCATTGGATGATTAACATATTTATAATCATAATATTTTCCGGTAGCAACAAAAGGTTGTCCCCAGTATTGAAAGGTCAGGTTAGGGCTCAGATTAAGATTTACCCTGAAAGAAGTGCTGATGGTTCTCTGATTGATACTTGCAAAAATGTATCTGTCATTGCCATTGTATGAAGTCTGATTCACATACTGAAGCTCCGAAAAGGATTTGTTATATGCGGGACTGACAGTAAACACAATGTAATTAGTTGGTTTATAACTTATATCCAATCCTGTAGATAGATAATCATTACTTTTTTCAAAGCCATTTGTTCCGTTTGTGTAAATACTTATTACAAGTTTCTTACGGTTATCAGTATTCACCCCTATTCTCCAGTTTACACTTCCGGGTAATTTCATCATTGGTCCGCCACGAAGCATGTCATTCGAAAGTGATGCAGTATTAACGCTGCCTCCTGTCCATATATTCCAGAAATTTTTCAGATTTATGTTTGCATTCCATTCATAGCCACCTCCGAGCCAGTTTCCTCCAAAATTATTTATGCCATAAAAATCAGAATTGATATTATAGCTTTTGTAAATCCCTTTTGGCTCATATTGGTTGTAACCTGCCCAAAGGACTGAAAGGACCTGATCTGTTACTCTCATGTAGCCCAGATCATTAGTTTCAAAACCAGGGGTTTTCCATAAAACTGCACCCAGGAAGTTCCAGTGTCCGTTAAGTTTCATAACCTGCATTCTACCACCGGATCCTGCAAGTGAAGTCCTGTTGGTATCCAGCCGTGCATAGTTTTTATCAGGCCGCTGGAAATAATGTGCAGATGATTCCTGTGTATTGGTAATAGCTTTTTTAGAACCTTCAACCAGGCTGAACGCAGTATTGAGGTTAAACATCCAGCTTTTATTCTTGAAGTATTGTGTAAAATCAATGCCACCGGTATATGCGGACTTATGTAACAGGTCAGCCACATCAGCATCAAGTTCTCTGTTGGTACTCGTGAATATCCCGCCGATCAGAGTGTTGCCATTATTAATATCTTTCTGAATTCGTCCTATAAAATAATTTGTAAACGGCTCAACAGTTGATAATTTTCTCCCCCCTATTGTGTCAATTACAGCTTGTTCCTGGGCGGTCATTGCTTCTACAATACCGATTGAAAGACCGTCTTTGGTCTTTCCGGTAAGCTTTGCTGCTCCCAGAATATCGGTCCTGGTTGGCACATCAGCATACCAGCCATCTTTCAGGTCGGGATATCTTTGCGGCTGTCTTCCTATCCTCCTGGAATAGAATAGATTATCGTTACCAACACCTCCGTCACCGATACCCAGGGCAAAGTTAGTGATATTGTTCCCTTCTATAAAAAATGGTCGTTTCTCACTGAAAAAAGTTTCATAAGCTGAAAGATTTACGACTGAAGGATCAGCTTCGACCTGGCCAAAATCGGGATTGATTGTGAGGTCCATGGTCATATTGTTGGTGACTCCTATTTTGGCATCTATACCCCCGTTTAATTTTGATAATTTACCTTTTGCCTGGAAAGGATTTTCAGGGACAGCTTCGAAGGTCTCGGTCTTTGCAACTCCATAGGGAGTAACGTCAAAAATTTTCCTTGGTTTGATCTGTTCAAGCCCTTTCATTATTCCGAAAAGATGAACCAGCCCAGGTGCTTCTCTTGGAATATGCTGCCAGAAAGACTGTTCGTTCTTCCGGTACAATATTCTTGCCACATCGAGTCCCCATCCTTCCTGTGAGCTCTTATCGAATCTCACCTGGCTGAATGGAATTTTCATCTCTGCTACCCAGCCATCCTTATTAATGGAGGTTGCCACCCACCAGTTTGGATCCCATGAAGCGTCCTGGCTTTGGCCATCATTAGTAAACATCTGATCGTACTTAACACCTGCCGAACTTACTCCGAACAGAAACCCTGTACGCAGATCGTGAAAACTATCAAAGATAACACCTACCAGGTCCCCGTCAGCCTGATCACGTCTTGTAAGTCGATTAACAATACTGTCGGGAGCCGTGTCATATGACTTAATTGCCACATAAATATTATTATCATCAAACAATATTTTGAATTCAGTTTTTTGTGTTTCAGGTCTCCCGCTGTATGGCTGGTTTTGAGTAAAACTACCAGCCCAGGTACCTGTTTGCCATGCATCATCGTCGAGAGTACCGTTAATTACAGGCGGCGTAGCTATCTGTACAGCAGTATATTGCCTTTTTTCGGGATCCTGTCCAAAGAGAGCCGGAATAAGCAGAGATACAAGGGAGATAGTTATTAAAATTCTTTTCATGAAGGGTGTTCTTTTAGTGGTTTTCTCCCTAAGGACGTAGAAGTATAGATTTTGATGCAAATAGTCATCTATTTTTTCTTTTTCTAAATAATAATTTCAGGAGATTAACAGAAAAAAACATTTTTGAGGAGCATTTACCCTAATCGTAAAGCCGGATAAATTCATATGAATTACCAGTGTATTCCAAAAACTTCTTAAAGTCCGGTTTAGAAATAACCAGTGAGGCAGTGTTTACATTCGGATGAAAGGTAAGCCTGTCAAATTCATTCAGTTTCTCATCAATAAAAAGATGGACGTGTTTTTCAGGGTCGTTAATAAGACCAAAAGGTGATACGGAGCCAGGTTCAACGCCAAGGTATTTTTTCAGGCGCTGGTCTGAAGCAAATGTAAGCTTGCCCTGTTTAAGCCTTTTTTCAAGATCTTTTATATTAAGTTGTCTGAGGTGTTCTAGGATTACGAGATAGTGCCGGTCACCTTTATGATTCCTGAAGAAGATATTCTTGCATCTCCCTGAATTATAGTAAGCCCAGTGAATTTTGGCATCTTCGATTGTAGCCAGAGGAGGATGTTCATGATATTCAAATTCAATTGAAAGCTTTTCAAAAAGCCGGTAAAGTTCTGCTTGTCCTCTCATACTGAATAAGTTACGCTGAGATCATAATAATTTTTCATTTTCTTCTTCAGGACGATAACCGGCATCCTCGAGGAGAGCACCTTTTGAAGCCTCTACCGCGAGCCGGTCGCAGACCTCGTTCTCAGTATTATTGGCATGGCCTTTTATCCAAACGATTCTGACATCATGCTGCCGGTATATCTTAAGAAACCTGATCCAGAGGTCAGCATTCTTTTTCTTTTTAAAAGCTTTTGATTCCCATTGAAATACCCATCCTTTTTCGACAGAATCGGCGACATATCTTGAATCGGTATATATTACGACTTTGCTTTTTTTTATTTTCAGAGATTCCAGCCCTGCAATGACTGCCATAAGTTCCATCCTGTTATTTGTAGTAAGGCTGTATCCTGCTGACTTTTCGAGCCTGTGTTTTCCCGAGATGAGTACTGTCCCATAGCCTCCTGGACCAGGGTTACCGCTTGAGGCGCCATCTGTATATATAGTAATTTCATTTGGCATGATGCAGTATTATTCCTGTATTGGTAACGAAAAGCTTTATTGCGATCGACAACAGGATGACACCAAAGACTTTCTTAAGAATTTGCAGCCCCCCTGCACCCAATATCTTTTCAAATATATATGTTAATCGCAGAACAAGATAGATTACCACCATATTCAGAACCAGGGCGATGAAAATATTAATCGTATGGTACTCCGCTTTGAGTGAGAGGATTGTAGTAATTGAGCCTGCTCCGGCAATCAGGGGAAATGCTATGGGGAAAATCGATCCACCTCCGTGTGAATCCTGTTTAAAAAGTTCGATTCCAAGGATCATCTCCATAGCAATTAAAAAAATAATAAAAGAACCGGCGATTGCAAATGATGACACATCGATGCCAAAAATGCCAAGTAAAGGACTTCCTATAAACAGGAATGCCAGCAGAATTAAAAATGAAACCAGAGTTACTTTAGCTGATTTGATTTCACCGGATTTTGCTTTTAAATCAATTATTATAGGAATAGACCCTGGTATGTCTATAATTGCAAACAAAACCATAAAAGCAGCAAGAATCTCAATTAGGTTAAAGTGCATATTTCAAAATTTTACTGTACAATAGTCATCTCATCAACAAGATTTTTTGCACCTGCATATTTATCCATTACCCAAAGTACACAGCGGATATCGACAACTATAGTTCTTTGCAGAGCCGGTTCGTAAGCGATATCGCCACTCATCGATTCCCAGTTACCATCAAATGCCAAACCAATCAATTCACCATTTCCATTCATAACCGGACTTCCTGAGTTTCCGCCGGTGATGTCATTGGTTGTCAGGAAACAGACAGGCATGTATCCTTTAGGAGAAGCATATCTTCCGAAATCTTTACTGTTATTCAGATCGATGAGGCGTTTTGGTAAATCAAATTCATAATCGCCTGGCTTATACTTATCTACAACTCCCTGCAGAGTAGTAAAATAATTATAGGTAACAGCATCACGGGGCTCATAATCCTGTATAGTACCATAGCTCAGCCGCATCGTAAAGTTAGCATCAGGGTACTGAGTTTTATCGGGAACCATTTCTAAGAGTGCAGCGATCCAAAGCCTTCTTCCTGTAACAAGTCCCTCATCAAACTGGCTGTTACCTTTTGACAATTCGGATCCGGTGCTATAAATTGAATTAGTTGTCAGATAAGCCGGATCATTTTCTAATGTTTTCAGAGAAGGTTTATCAAGGAATGCGTTCAGTTTTGCTTCACTCGCAAATATCGATTTGGCAAACATAGCATCGACAAACTTATCAATATCGCCCTTAAATTTCTTATCGACAACTTTTGTATAAAAGTCGGGCTGAAATTTTACAGGTATATCCTCCCTGTAAAGCTTTAGCATTGCCTTCATTGATTTATTATCGGTAGAAGGATTATAGTCCTTATAAAAAGCTTCACTGTTTCCCTTAATTTTTGCGACTGCCTCAGAAATTTTCTGACTATCTTTTAATTCCAGTGCTGAGATCAGAGCTGTAACGTTCCGGCTAAAACCTAAGAGTTCACATCCCTGCATACATTCATTAAGATATTGCAGAGCGTTGTAATATTCAGCCCTTCCTTCTATAGCTGTTTTAATCATATTGAGTGCTTCTCCGTATTTTGCCTCGCGGTCTGGAGTTGTTGTCACCCAGGCATTAAATTGTTTCTCAAGTTCTTCTTTTTTTGCTTTTACATTCAGGTTTTCGAGACCCCGTTTCTGACCAATTGAGTATTTCCAGTAGTTGGAAGAAACGAAATATTTTTCAGAGTACTGAATGTTTATCTTATGATCGGCCATCATATCTTTCATCCATGTATCCTGCTTGATGCCACGTATTTTAATTCTGTCAGGATGTACGATCTGAAGCTGTTCGGTCACTTCATATGAAGTCATATACCTGCTGGTCCTGCCGGGATANNGCTGCGGGTTTTCCATCAGGAGCCGAGTAAACACGAAATACACTAAAGTCGACAGTATGACGTGGCCATTCCCAGTTGTCGGTATCAGAACCAAACTTACCTATCGATGATGGAGGAGCTCCTACCAGGCGAACATCATTATATCGTTCATAAATAAGAAGATAGAAATAATTTCCACCATAAAAACTTGCTACCTGTGCCTTGAAGTTGTTTCCTTCAGATGCTTTTTTTTCGATTGATTGTCTTGCTTCGCTGATTGCAGCACTGCGGTCAGTTCCATTCATTCCCTCTTTTACATTTGCCATGACCTGGCCTGTCACATCTTCAATGCTTATCAGGAATGTAACTGATAGGTCAGGGTTTGGCAACTCCTCTTCTTTTGTCTTTGCCCAGAACCCATCTCGCAGATAATCATGATCCAATGAGCTATGTTCCTGGATTGAGCCATAACCGCAATGGTGGTTTGTAAGAATGAGTCCTTGTGGAGAGACAATTTCACCTGTGCATCCTCCTCCGAAAATCACCACGGCGTCTTTTAAACTGGCTTTATTGAGGCTGTAGATATCTTCAGCGGAGAGCTTCAGCCCCAGTTCCGTCATTTTACCCATGTTTAATTTTTCAATGAGAGGAAGCAGCCACATACCCTCATCAGCTTTAGCTTTAAATCCAAAACTGGCGGAAAGGATTAATAATATTGCAAACAATTTTTTCATAAAGTATAACTTAATTTGGATTGATTTTAAATTAAGGCGTAAAGATAACTTTTATACGATATAATATCCTGTTCAGAATTCAAATTTCAACTGGGAATCAAAAAGTGTAAAAGATTTACGGTGGTAGGGAGTTATTCCATATTTCATTATAGCAGCCCTATGAAATGCAGTGGGATAACCTTTGTTTCTGATCCATTCATATTCCGGAAACTCATCATTTATTTTTTCCATGTATTCGTCACGGAAAGTCTTTGCCAGAACTGAGGCAGCAGCTATGGACAGAAAAAGGCCATCTCCTTTGATAATTGTTTTATAATCAATGCCTTTATATGGAAAAAACCTGTTCCCGTCTATCAGAAGGAATTGTGGAACCTTTTCAAGACCTTCAATTGCTATATGCATGGCCTTGATTGAAGCCCTGAGAATATTCATTTCATCAATCTCATTATTATCAATGAATGCCACCTTTGAGGCTATCGCAGAGCTTAATATTTCATCTCTCAGAATNNGCTTCAATGAGATTATGATAGAGAAATGATTTTAGCATCGTGCAAGTTAGAAATCATACAGAATATTCAGAATTATAAAATCAGATTTTATTTACAGCGGGGTCATAATATAAGATAAAATGCTAAGTTGTATGGAAGATTATTAACTAAGTTATTAACATATTTATCAACAAAAATTATTGCTTTTTCAAA
>PMIL01000099.1 GCA_003157075.1 Bacteroidales bacterium
CAACCAGTTTTAAATGGCTCCTTATTTTGTCCCGGGACTATTGGACAACTCTCAGAAGCTTTGGATCGATGAACTGGTTATTTCTGCCAAAAGAGCAGGTCGTTAGGTAAAAACCTATTTGAATTACAGCTCATCAAAATATCTTAATCAGGAATACAAAGTAAATTGCAATTGCAAACCCGTTATTAAAACTATAATTCCGGGAAGGAAGCTTTTCTTCGATTTAAACCATGTTATCCAGCTGCTTACACACAAAATAATCAGACCCGTGGCAATAGCATCCATTGAATACTGCCATATACGTGTAAATATCCAGTTAGGTCCTTCATCGAGCCTGGTTTTGTTTATCCCGTTAAAAGTGTGAAGTGTACGGATTTTACCCCACCAATTAAATTCGATCTCTTTCGAAGTGCAACTACCTTTCTTCAAATCAATATGTAAATTCCTTTCATGTCCAGGAATGGAAACTCTGAAATCAATGCTGTCATTCGATAGCTTTACAGCACTAACTTCACCTGATATTTTAGTCTGTTCCATTATGACATTTATTAATGATGCACTGTCCAGTCCGGCAGGTATATTAACGGTAAATACTTTTACACTCAGTTTCCTCTGATCCCAAAAACCTGCAAATTTCCATTTTCCATGGTTCAATAACAGACCAGAAACTGAAAACAGCCAGATGAACCAGAGTAAAAATAATCCGGTATAAATATGAATTTTCCGATTCCAGTAAGTTATAGATTTAAACCCTTTCCCCATTTCCGTTCCGGAATATTTTAAGAATTAAGAATTAATAATATAAGACAGGTCAAAGTGACCGATCCCAGAATAAGTACAAACACACCCATTTTTCTTTCACTTTTAAGAAGCAACCATATTAATACGCCGCTTGTCGCAAGAAAAAGCAGAAAGTATCCCACTGCATTACTCATTACGCGCCAGAATTTTAAAAATGTTGAATTACCACGTATATTTTCGTTATGCGGACCAGGCATTTGATGCAGATAGCTCATTGCACGTAATGATCCCAATTGTTCGCGGCTTACAGAAACAGAATCGTTGATCGTATTTATGTTAATAATAGTCCGTAATCCGGGCTTATTAACAGGAAAGGAAAGATGACCTTTCCATCGCGATATAAAATCGACTTCACCGATGATATCAAGTTTTTTGCATACAGCTTTAGCAACGGCAAGATCGGTTTCGCCATAAGGAATAGTATCAAGTTTTGTTTTAATTTCCGGTAGCCGTTTTACAGGAGACAGCCGGTTAAGGAGTCCCTCGTTATTAAATGTAAGCACACCAAAACTATATATCAGGATAAACGGGCTTATAAATAAGCCTGTTAGAATATGCAGGTTGCGGATGACTGTACGAAATGGGGTCACTTTTGAACTAAGAGTATTTGGAGAAAAATTATTGTATTGCTGTAATTTTTGCCTTTCCTAATTTCTCAAGTATGTCGGCCGACCAGATAAAGGCCGGTGGAATCGCTCCTTCAAACGTCACGGTTGTTGGAGTAAGAAGAGCCGGAAGCTGATATACATCAGTGATTCTCAGACAATTCAACATCTCAGTTGCCGCACCCTTTCCGTCCGGGCTGCTTGACTGATCCTGTGTTTCAGGCGGATTTTTCAGAACTACAGATGCACAGTTACCATCCATAAGAGCACCATACAAGGCAACTACCCCCATGTCGTTCCGTGCCGCAATACTGATCTTTGCGGGATCAACGCCGGGCAAGGTGCGACAGAATTCAAGACATCTCAACAGGTCATATACCTGCATTGAGGCTATTGTCCTTCCTGTCCAGGCTGATGCNNTCTGATCACTGGAAATTTTATCTGCAAAACCTTCAGATTCCCAACGGGATTCATCAGAATTTCGTAAAACGATCAAAATCGGATTTATACTATCAGGTTTATGAGCCCAGTGGATATCCAATCTGAGACGCCAGCCATCTTCAGGGACAAAACTATAAATGTCTTCACCATACTTTCCGCCATCCAGGGTCCTGAATTCAAGTACCGGGTCCAATGCAGATTTCTTTTGTGGAAATGCCCCAAATGTTTTGGTTTTAAGAAATAATCTGATGGAATCCCTTAATCCAGTTAATTCCTTTTCATTTGATATTACGGGTTTCTCCGGAAGCTTAATAAAAGAATCCTGTATTGTTTTAGTCAAGTCGTTTACAGGAGGCCCTTCTTTATATACCTGCAGGTCTTCCTCGGACAACATACTTTTTTCAGATTCATCAATATCTCCGGCCTCTTCAGGTGATACCTTTTTGCCCATAAGATGCTTTATAAAAAAAGAAAATATTCCCTCCCTTGAAAGCTTATGGTAGGAGTGCCCTCCTGGCGTTTCGATCATGCTTATATTGTCCCCGGCATCGTATAATTTATAAATTTTCCCTGTTCGCTGGTATAATTCCCTGACCGATTCAACAACATTTAACCCGTCCCTGTCAGCCTGACATATGAGAAGTGGCCTTGGAGCAATCAATGCGCCTATATCAGAGAAATCCTGGCTGTAAGTATTAATTGGCATCATACAATCACAATGTCCGTCAATTGTACGTGAGGTGATCTGGGCTTTAAGTGTGCTTGCTCCGCATACCGGTGCTACTGCTTTTACGCGTGAATCGACAGCCCCAATGTACCAGCTCTGCGATCCTCCGCCTGAAATTCCTGTTACACCTAATTTCTCCGGGTCAACTTCCGGTCTGGATGACAACAGATCAAGTCCACGGATGCCATTCCATAGTTCCACTCCTGCAGGATTATAACCACGGCTATACCAGTTGAACCAGCCTTTAGCATAACAGCCCCAGTGTTCTCCCTTTACTTCTCCCCACTGAATGGTTTCAATGATCAGACAGACGAATCCCAATTGCGCAAATTTTCGCGGATGGGCCTGGTAATGAACTTTTTGAGTAGGAGAGTGTCCACAGACGTATAGTATAGCGGGCATCGGATTTTTGTAATTGTCAGGAATATAAAGATTAGCCCTTACAAAAAGACCGGGGAGAGATTCGTAATATAGTTTTTCAATATGGTATCCCTTTTCCTGTATTGTCCCAGTGATTTTTACATTCAGGGGTGGCCGGTAATCTTCAGGGGGTAAACCCATCATCTCATAAAACTCATTGAATCTTTTATTCCTGATATTCTTCCAGTCGCTGAGCGAATTGAATTCCGAAAGTGAATTATCCGTTATTTCACCGGCTTTCCTAATAAGGTAACTGCGGATATTGTTAGTATCTTGTGGTTTGGGCTTAGATTCTGAACACCCGGTAAATATTGCAGTGAATAGCACTGCAGTAATAAACATGATTGACTTCATTCGGCAAAACTTATTAATTATAAGCCAAATATACAATTTATCTTTATCTGCATTTCTAAAAACCCTATGATATTAGAGAATCTGTTTATTTAACCTTTCTTTATTGCAATAATTTATTTCTTAAACTTTTGTTTGCTTTTCGTTTATCTTATATTTCTATTTTATATTTTTGCTACTGAAATTTCGAAACTTAATATTATCTCTTTATGAAAATCTTTGAATCATCATTAAGATGGATCAGCTCTTTTATCTTATTTGGCATGATCTTAGGAATACCCGCCTGCAAGCAAGGTATCAATGCAAAAAATTCATATTGCACCCCGGATGATTTTATGAAAATGGAGAAAATTGATATTCACTGCCACATTAGCGTTGAAAGACATTCTTTCATGGAACAGGCAATAAAGGATAATTTCAGGATTCTTACGATTAATACTGATGCATTTGTTCATCCTACNNACAATTGCCTACCTCGATGATTCATTTAAAAAAGGAGCGATTGGCATTAAGGTATGGAAAAATATCGGCATGGTTGAGAAGGATAAAAATGGCAAATTCATAATGATAGATGATCCGAAATTTGACCCGATTTTTGATTATCTCGAGAAAAGGAACATGCCCGTATGTGGTCATCTTGGAGAACCGAAGAATTGCTGGCTTCCGATTGAAAAAATGACCGTAAACAATGATAAAAAGTATTTTACTGAGCACCCTGAATATTATATGTTTCTTCATCCTGAATATCCTTCATATGAAGATCAGATAGCTGCAAGAGACAACATGTTGCGAAAACATCCAAACCTGCATTTTATGGGAGCCCATCTCGGGAGCCTTGAATGGAGTGTCGATGAATTGGCGAAACATTTTGATATGTTCCCAAACATGACTGTTGATATGGCTGCGCGTACTTGTCATATTGAAAAGCAATCACAGGCGGATTGGCAAAAGGTTCATGACTTTTTTATAAAGTACCAGGACAGAATAATTTATGGCACAGATGAGGGAGACTTTGATGGTGCAGAAGCTGACCCTCTTAAACTTCAGGAGGCTGTTCAGGCTATCTGGTTGCGCGACTGGAAATTTCTTACGACTGATGAAACCATGACCTCATGGGAGGTAGATGGAAATTTTAAAGGACTTAAGCTTCCAAAAGAGGTTATTGAAAAGATTTTTTATAAAAACGCGGTAAAATGGTTTCCGGGGGTATAGAAATGTATCATCCTATGAGAAATGCTCTTTTATTTTTGAATAACCGGGAGTACAATGCATGAAGGGTATTCTATACTATGATAAATCTCCTGTTCAGCTTTTAATATAGTGGTATCGGTTGCAAAATAATTTCCTGTGTTAAGATTTCTGTCAAATCGCGGGAAATTGCTGCTTGAGATTTCAACTCTGATCTTATGATCTTTTTTGAAAAGATTACTAGTTGCCCACAGATCAATTGAGTATTTGTAAATTTTTCCCGGCTCAATATCAGAAGGCGGAACGGAAGAATCCCTATGGTTTGCCCTTATAATGCCTTCACATATCCTAATGGCTCTGCCATCCGGATAAACATCGACAAGCTTCGCTGTAAAATCTGTATTTCGGGCCGAACTTGAAGCATATATTATTGCATTAACGGGCCCAGTTACTTCCAAATCTTCTTTCAAAACAGCGCTGGTAAATACCAGAACATCCTTACGGACCTCAACCGTTTGTTGATTATATGGTCCCATAGTTCCGATTGTTATCACCGGGTCATGTGGATCATATGTAAAACTATCTCTTGCTTCGCTTTTTGGCATTTTTGTATCAATGAATCCATCTCCTGACAAAGAATTAGCTTTACCATGACTGTGGATGTAAAAGCTTTGATACTGTGTTCGTTTAAGTGGCCATTCATTTTCAAAACGCCATTTGTTTTCACCCATAACAAATATTTTAACAGGTGGCTCCTCCATTATCCCGTTATTTATACCTTTTAACTGATTGTCAAACCACCGGAGCATAAGTTCGTCCTCATTTAATTCAGCTGTTTCTCCAAAATCAAGCTCACCAACTTTTCTTTTACCTTCATCATGGACCCACGGGCCAATCATTAATTTTTGTTTTCTTCTGATCTCGGGATCAATCGAAGGACCTGTCATTTTAATAAAATTGTTAATTGTCCCTTTAAGCAAAATATCATACCAGCCGCCAACGCTAAAGACCGATGCCTTTATTTTCTGATAATCATTCCCTACACTTGTCCTGTCCCAATATTGATCATGTTCAGGATGTAAGAGCCAATCCCTGAGAAATGGTATCTTCCATCCCAGCATTTTATCCTGGTCTATTAAAGGAAGAGACATAAGGATTTTGTTCCTGTGTTTATCAATTGAATCCAGCGGTACATTATAGGGATGAGACATTTCAAAGCTCCATGGTCCGAATAATTCAAGGCGAAATGCTCCATTCTGGTAAACTATGTCATGGAAATCGGAAAAAGTAACAACAGGAAACATAGTGACCAGATATGGACTCTGCAGAGGAGCTGGCATCCATTGGGTGAATCCTACATATGATCCTCCAAATGTACCTATCCTGCCATTGCACCATGATTGTTTACCAATCCATTGCTGGGTATCGTACCCGTCTAATGCCTCGGGTTGCATAGCTTCAAATATGCCTTCTGATTCGTACCTGCCCCTGGTATCCTGCAGTACAACAGCATATCCATGTTTTACAAAGAATGATGCTTCAGGATCTCCGGCATCTCCGTTACCATAAGGCGATCGCATGAGCAAGACAGGAAACCTGCCTGGCCCGTCAGGGCGGTAAATATTGGTTGAAAGTCTTATCCCGTCGCGCATAGGTACTTTAACATCTAGTTCTTCAATTATCCTGATTTGCTGTTCCTGCGGCTTTTCTGTCTGACAAAGAGTAGGATTAATCCAAAACAAAGAAAGTGAAATACATATAATTCCCAGCCTGATAGCTCTTTTCATATAATGTCTTTATTGGTGACTTGATAAACTATTTCTTTCGATGTTTATATAATTAGAATAAAATGTCATGGTTATAAAACTAATCTGTAGATATAAACCTGTCTGCTTCCGGTATGTGTCGAATTGAATCCTATTATATCTCCTTTGGGGCTCCATCGGCAATGAATATCACATCTCCAGTATCCACTGAAATCTTCTGGCTCCGGAAATCTTCCAAGAGATAAAACAGCCTGGGATTTCATATCCAACAAATAGATCTTCTGCTCCCTTAACCCCGGAGATGGGTAAGTATCGGTAGCCATCCATTTCCCGTCAGGGGAGAAGGTTCCGTGTCCATCGTAGTCCAGTATACCATTACCAAGCCTTTTGAAATTCTGTTTTCCTATAGTAAATAAAACATGAGCATATTGTTTCCCTTCCCAGTTTGCCGTAACCATTAATTCATCATCATTGAGCCAGTCGAAATGAGATCCGGCCCAATCATTTGGGAAACAAAGAAGGAGATTGGTTCCGTCCTTATTGATTGTTAACGAATTTGTGATCCACCCCTGTTCATCTTTTTGTCTGATAAGCAGGAATATTTTCGAGCCTTTTTTACTGAATATGGTATGATTAATCCAAAGAGGCAAGTCCCTCCTTGCATTAGGGATTGACTTAATAATTTGTTCATATGATATTAAAAGCCTGGATGTTCCATTTTCAAGGTTTATCAGAAATAGTCCATCGTTGGCAGGGAAAGGTATTTCCGGATGAGCCTCCTGTCCGTTCCCGCCGTATCCATAATCAGGCCGGAATAGTCTGAGTCGTGAAAAATTTATACTCAAAGCTTCTTTCCCGTCAGGAGAGACGGCGCAGACGGGGTATGGGATAGTCTTTATCTCTTTTCCGGT
>PMIL01000164.1 GCA_003157075.1 Bacteroidales bacterium
CGATTTTTATTCTGTTAGCCAGAATTATTAATAATAATAATGTAATAAAGAATACTAATGGGATAATGTATTTTCCATAATACATTGCTCCATTATCTCGTTTAGCAGGAAGAGAAAAATCACTCAATACCGTTACAACACCTTTATATAAATCCCTTTCAGATTCAAGCTCCTGTTTCCGGGTGTAAAGAGCATAGATGTCACCATATACTAACTGAGTCTTTTGTTCCTGCATAAAGACAATTTGTCCGCCACTATTAGGTTTTACATTCCTGGTTTCTTCAAAATATTTCACTTTCTGTAGACTGTCAAGTTGAAGGATGTCGTAGTTTAGACGGGCAAGTAAGTCATGGTTTTGCCTTAACCGTACCCGGTTCCTCTGCTGATATAATGAATCGTTCTCGATGAATCTGATTATCCCGTCACGAATCAGGTTCAGATCCTGAGGTGAATTTATTTTTACGCGAATATCAAGACGGTCCTGCATCCTGATATTTATTGTATCAGCGGCACTATGACTGTCCTTGTAATCAACAAAATCAGGGATTCCATCTCTGCTCTGATCAATAATCCAGAAAGCACTAATGTCAGATATGTTTTTTACGCTTTCAGGCTTCATGGCAATTGCTTGTGATAATGCGGCTAAGTTGGTCTCAGAACAGAAAGTATGAAGTTTATTAATTTTAGATATGATTTCGGAAGTAGTACCGGAATTATCCCTTAATGTTTTTTTATCCATCTGAATGAGATTATTCCTAAAAACCAGGTCCGATGTATAAAATGATGGTGAGGTTGATTTTAAAATGTACGATATTGCTATCCCCGTTACAAGGCTTAGTCCCAATGGTACCCATCTCTTAAGCATAAAAACTACAGATATAAGAAAGGCTTCCCCTAAAGCTCTGGCCCCTCGATTCATGGTTTTTCCCATTCTTTTAAATAAATCTAAAAGATCGATTTCATCTTCCCTGACATTTTTATTTGAAGTTGATTCAGACATATCCTTAGAATTGGCTGGTTAGTAATACAAATATATTCAAATTCGAACTGAATACAAGTGACCTTTTTTAGATTCAGATAAGTTGAAATACTTTTAAAGCAAGGTCACTCATAAGCGGCTTATAATCCTGAACGAATTCACCAGTAACTCGATTGCCAATAACCAGACATATTGTCAATGCTTTATGTCCCAACAACGCAGACAGACCATATATAGCTGAACTCTCCATTTCATAATTGCTGATAGTCCTTCCTCTGTAAGAGAACTCGGCAAGTTTCCCGTTTATTTCATTATCAAACGTCTCAAGCCTTAGCGTTCTTCCCTGTGGTGCATAAAATCCGGGGGCTGATATTGTTATCCCTTTTCTGAATCCCAGACTTTGAAATAATTCCATAAGCTCTTTGTTCGCATTTACCGCGTAAGGGTAGGAAAGCGTGTCAGGCCACTCAAGGTACTCTGTAAGAGTGTCAGCTAACCCGGTATCAAGTATCCAGTCATACCCTTCATAAAAATGCAAAAGACTGTCAAACCCGATGGCAGTCTCAGTAAGTATACACGACCCCGCCGGAATATCGCTTCTCAAACCGCCTGATGTTCCCAGCCTGACAAAAGTGAGTGATACAGGTTCTTCCTTTACAATACCGGTTTTCAAATCAATGTTTACCAGTGCATCAAGTTCATTAACAAGGATATCTATATTGTCTGTACCTATTCCGGAAGAAATGACTGTTATTTCAGTATTCTCGAACGATCCGGTAACAGTATGGAATTCCCTGTTCTCTTTTCTGACCCGGATATCCTGCATCAATGATGCGAGCATATCAACCCGGCCCGGATCACCTACAATAACTATTTTACGGGCTATATCTTCAGGAAGAAGATTAAGATGAAAAATGCTGCCGTCTTTATTTGTAATGAGCTCTGTCTTTTTTTGCATATTAAAAGTTTAGGCTCAAATTTAATATAATCTATAATAACCACAAGTGGATTGGATAAGAGAATAGGAGAGTGGGAGAGTGGGAGAGTGAGAGAAGGGGAGATTATTTATAGTATTCCATTATCTTTCCGGAAATGAGCTGAAGAGATACTTCAGCAAGTTTAGTCTGAAAGTGAGCAGAAATTAATCGCTCTCTGGCATCGAGGAGACTTTTTTGAACTTCCCGGAGATCTATACCTGATAGGCTTCCAAGCTTATATCTTTCAAGAGCTATATCAAGNNACCTCGCGGTATCTTAAATCCTTGCTGTTTCTGTCAATAGCGGAATTACGAATGCTTCTTCGTTTATTATTGCCATCGAACAGGTTCACCCCGAGAGTGAGACCATAGTTCATTCCGTCAGTTGTTTGATTTTTGCTAGAGCTTTGAGTAAAAGTATAGTAATTGTAATTATAACCACCTGAAAAATTCAGATATGGGTAAGACCTGGAAACTACAATTTTATAATCATAGTCTGAGATCGTTTTGTTCTTTGATGCTATAAGAAGATTCGTATTATTGATAAGAGTCAGATCGAGCAGCTTCTCATAAAGAAGACTTGGATTCACATTTATTGATGTGTCTTTTGTAGAAAACTCATTATTCAGATTCTCAACAGCCATCATCTGGTTCAACCTGATTTGGGCTGATCTTACAACTTCATTTTGTCTTGAAAGGTTGGAACTGTCTGAATTTACATAAACACGCGATTGCAGAACTTCCAGCTTTGATCCGGACCCCAAAAGATACCGGTCCTCATCAATTCTCAGTCTTTCACGTGAAAGTGTTAATGCATACTTCAGATTATTCATCAGCTGAACCTGGAGAATATAGTTATAATATCCGGATACAACATCGGCAATGAGGTTTTCTACTGTCAATTGAGTATTCAGCTGCCCTACCTGGTTAAGTTCGCCGAGTTTTTTATATGTTGTAACTGCACTGAATCCGCTAAAAAGATTCATTCCCAATGCAACTGAGCCATTGGTTGTGGTATTGAATGCCCCGTTGGAAACTATTTTTGAACCATCAGTATTTTTTATAGTGGAATTACCCAGTGATCCGCTGTGGCTTCCGTTAAGATCTATTTTTGGCAATAAACCAGCGTTACCAAGAGTAAAATTGTTTTTTGAAATTGTCTCATCGTTTTTGGCTATCAGGATTGAGAAATTCCTCTCTAACCCGACTGAGATACAGTCTTTGAGACCATACACAATTTGTCCCTGTGAAGTGCTAAAAGAAAATGTAAATAGAAGTAGCAGATTAAGATAAATGAACCTCATTTTCAGTAAGTTTTGTTTCGCTTGAAATATATGAATAGATAGCGGGAACAACAAAGAGGGTCAGAAAGGTTGAAAAGACCATTCCTCCGACAACTGCAATCCCCATTGAAACGCGGCTCTGAGCTCCCTCACCTAATCCCAGTGCAAGTGGCATAATACCCAGTATTGTTGCAAGACTTGTCATAAGAATAGGTCTGAAACGGGATGCAGCAGCATCTTTTATTGCCTCAATTTTTGTCATCCCTGAAGCTTTTCTCTGGTTTGCAAATTCCACAATAAGAATACCGTTTTTGGTTACCAGACCAATAAGCATAATGATCCCAATCTGACTGAAGATATTCATTGTTATATTAAAATACCACATAAAAAGGAGTGCTCCAGTCAACGCTAATGGCACTGTCATCATTACAATGAAGGGATCCTTGAAACTCTCAAACTGGGCAGCCAGAACCAGGAAGATCAGAATCAGAGCCAGCATAAAGGCAAACATAAGACTTGATGAACTCTCTTTGAAATCTTTTGAATCGCCTGCCAGAGCTGTTCTGAAGGATTCATCGAGAACTTCTTTTGATATTTTATCCATCTCATCAAGACCCTGACTAATAGTTTTTCCTTTTGCAAGACCTGCAGATATTGTTGCAGACACGAATCTGTTATAGCGGTTAAGCTGTGGAGGTGCAGTCTCTTCTGTCAGGGTAACAAGATTGTCGAATTGGATCATATTACCGTAATTATTTCTTACATACAGCGATTTAAGATCTAATGGTTTGTTTCTATCGCTTCTTGCCAGGTCACCTAATATCTGGTATTGTTTGCCATTCATAAAGAAATATCCGAACCGCTGTCCGCTTAGTGCAAGCTGCAATGTCTGTCCAATGTTCTGAGTCGAGACTCCAAGGGCACTTGCCTTTTCCCTGTCAATATGAATTCTCAGTTCAGGCTTTGTGAATTTAAGGTTAACGTCAGCCATTTGAAACATAGGATCCTCCATCACTCTTGCCATATAGGCCGGAAGAATTTTCCGCAGCTTTTCAATATTGGTTGCCTGCAAAACATACTGTATTGGCATACCGGCTCTTCTTCCTCCAAAAGTCGACTGCTGCATAACCATTGATCTGGCTTTAGTTTTTTTGCGTAAAACGGCACCCATTGCATCAGCAATTTGCTGTTGGGAGCGGTCTCTCTTTTTTGGACTTATGAGTGATACTCTGACAAACCCTCCACCGCCTCTGACCATCGATATGATTCCATCGCGTTCAGGAACCAGATCCGTTACTGTTTTGGCTATATCGTCAATATAATCAAGGTTAAATTCATAGGTTGCACCTTCCTGGGCAATAGTGTTAACTGAGATCTGTGACCTGTCTTCCAATGGTGCCATTTCAGCCGGGATAGATTTCCAGAGGAAGAAAATCAGTCCTATAGCAACGACAAGGATCAGGAAGGTGACCCGTCTGTTATCAAGAAATGTACCAAGAGCCTCTTTGTACCAGTCGTTCATTCTGTCAAAGAACTTTTCAGTTTTCCTGTAGAACCAGCTGTGTCTGGTTTCATGACGGAGCATCTTTGATGATACCATAGGAGTGAGCGAAAGTGCAAGAAATGCCGATATGCCTACAGCTCCGGCCATGACAATAGCAAACTCGCGGAAGAGCCTTCCTGTAATACCCGAGAGAAAAACTATTGGAAAGAACACTGCAATAAGTGTGATTGTAGTGGCGATAATCGCAAAATAGATTTCCTTTGATCCTTCAAGAGCTGCTTGGACGGGTGGCAATCCGTTTTCAACCTTAACGTAAATATTCTCCATTACAACTATGGCATCATCGACCACAATTCCTATGGCGAGCACTATAGCAAGTAAGGTAAGAACATTGATAGAGTATCCGGCAAGGTACATTATAAAAAATGCACCAATAAGAGAAACAGGTATAACAAGAATAGGGATGAGTGTTGCACGCCAGCTTCTTAAAAAGAAGTAAATAATTACAACTACGAGCGCAAAAGCGATATAGATGGTGTCTTTTACTTCTTTTATTGAATTCCTGATATACTGAGTGTTATCAAAGGCAACTTTAACCTTAACATCGTCCGGAAGATCTTTCTTAATATAATTAAGACGCCTGTATACTTCATCCACTATGTCTATCTGATTTGAACCGGGCTGGGGAATGATAACGTCACTTACCATCGGAACCCCATCCCTTTTAAGAATGCCACGGATATCTTCAGGCCCCAGTTCTGCTCTGCCAACATCTTTGAAACGTACAACCTGATCTCCGGTTTGTTTTATAATAAGGTCATCGAACTCTTTAGGAGTTGACATAAGGCCAAGCGTTCTTATAGTCAGCTGAGTAGTGTTTCCTTCAATACTTCCTGATGGAAGTTCTACGTTCTCTCTTAAAACGGCGGTTCGTACATCCAGGGGAGTTATCTCATAGCCTGCAAGTTTTACAGGATCGAGCCACAACCTCATTGCGTAACGTTTCTGTCCGAAGATACCCACCGCACTTACTCCTGCAATTGTTTGCAGCTGTTCCTTAAATGTGAGTTCAGCAATTTCGGAAAGCTCAAGCAGAGATCTTTTATCACTTTCAATTGTAAATTGCAGTATAGGATTGGCATCTGCATCAGCTTTTGAAACAACAGGTGGATCACAGTCGCGAGGAAGCATCCTCAGAGCCTGAGAAACCTTATCCCTAGTATCATTGGCAGCTGTTTCCATATCAACAGAGAGGTTGAATTCTACTGTTATGTCGCTTCCTCCCTGCCGGCTAACACTTGTAAGAGAACGTATCCCCTGGATTCCGTTAATTGATTGTTCAAGCGGCTCAGTAATCTGAGTTTCTATAACATCTGAATTGGCTCCAGGGTAGGAGGTACTTACCGAAATAATAGGAGGATCAACACTTGGAAACTCCCTGATCCCCAAAAAGGTGAGACCAACAACTCCAAAAAGCAGAATTACAATTGCAAAAACTGTGGATAGGACCGGCCTGTTTATACTAACTGATGAAAGACTCATATTAACATTCCCTGTTATTTGTTTACAATTACGGTGTCAAGCATAATGGGTAACCCCTGTCTTAATTGCATGATACCTGAAGTAATCAATGTATCTCCGAATTTAAGTCCATCTGTTATCTGAATTTTTGCTTCAGTCCTCAAACCAGTGTTTACTTTTATCGCCTGGGCTTTTCCTTTGGAATAAATAAAGACTTTCTGTCCTTCCATTTCAGGAATTAGAGCTTCTGTAGGTATTGAAATTGTATTAGCTATCTTCGAAAGTTCTAATGTTATTTCAGCATAACGTCCGGATTTAAGCTCTTCATCCCTGTTCGGATAAAGGGCACGAAGCGTTATAGTTTTCATATCTATATCAATCTTTGGATCAATCGCATATACTGAGGCCTTGAAAATCTTTTCGTTGCCAACAATTTTAAAAGTTATTGGATAACCCGTTTTTATTTCTGAAGAATATTTTTCTGATATTGAAAATTCTATTTTTATGGGGCTGATCTTAATAAGCTTGGCAATTTTTGTAGATGAAGTTGTATAGCTTCCTTCGCTAAGATATCTCAATCCGATTATTCCATCAAAAGGAGCTCTTAATTCTGTCTCGGAAATACGTGCTTTTACAAGATTAATATCAGCTTTTAAACTCTGAACATCAGTCTGCACCTGATCATAACTTTCCTGGCTTATAGCGTCCTTATCAAGGAGACTTCTCTGTCTGAATTCCTTGGCTTCTGACATTTTTAGTTGTGCTTCAAGTTTTTCAAGCTGGGCCTGCAGGGGTTTATCATTTATCTTTGACAGAAGATCTCCCTTCTTTACTCTTGTCCCTTCAGTAAAATTAATTGCTACTATTTTTCCTGAGGTCTCGAAAGACAGATCAACTTCTTCATCAGGTCTAAGTGTTCCTGACTGGTTGATTAATTCACTCATGTTCGTAGGGACAATTATATAGCCAACAGCATTTAATTTTTGCTGAGCCTGTCTTATTGGTTCCCCGGTAATGCCCTTTCCCTTAATTTTTGAAGCCAGGAAGGATTTATATTTCGGATAAAATAAGATCAAGGCAAGAAAAATTATCAGGAGAATAGTCACGGTCAGACGAAGTTTTTTATTCATTTTACTCTATAATGAGATTGTTATAATGATGTATAATTGACGTAATGATTTACTTTAAAATATTGATTTAATGCACGATACAATACATTTTAAGGTTTAGAATCGACTGGATCGCACAAATGTATGTAAATTCCGTATCTGAAGGTGGTTGCCATTTCTAAAATAATGTTAAATAATCATAAATTAACTCAACTGTAATAAGTTATTCCAATATAAGATAAAAGGAAGTAATTTTGTATACTCAAAAATTTACTACAAATGATACAGCGCATCCAATCAGTTTACCTATTTCTGACAACTCTGTTGTCAATATTTTTTCTCAACGGGAGTTATTTAAATTTTATAAATAAAACCGGAGCTATAACAAAGCTGACATTCAGAGGTATTGAAGAAGGATCCTCAACGCAAGGATTCGTGTTAATTGAGAGACTATTACCTCTTTCAATAGTTCTTTTACTTATTATCGCCATATCGCTTTTAACTATTTTCTTCTTTAAAAATAGGAGAGTTCAGATCTGGCTTTCAGCACTTCTTATCGGGCTGGTCTCCTTTTTAATCTTGGCCTGCGGTCATGGTTCCTATTTAATTATGACCAGATATTCAGCAGAGATTGTTCTAGGGATTAAGATTGCCTTACCATTTCTGATGCTGATATTTTCTATACTTGCCTATAGGGCTATCAGGAAAGATGACAATATGGTAAAATCTTATGACAGGTTGAGATAGACCTCTAAACCCCCATGAAGGTTGGCCTCCCAACCCCCCTAAAGGGGGGCTTGTTCTCTGTCTTTTTGAGAATTAATCTTTTAATCGAATTTCTAAGTATACGAACAATTATTCTAATTTGTTTTATTACTAAAGTGTGACTGCACGAACACCCCTTTAGGGGGGCAGGGGGGTAAAAAGAACCAGATCTATGCGGGCAGCGGGTAAAAATAATTTGAAATGGCCAATGGGTAAAAGCGTCAGATTATCTGCAGATTCTCCTGGTTAGTGATCTTCTCACAATAATGACATTTCAAAGCTACATTCTTCTTTGAAACAACTTTGAATCTGGTTTTAACAGCTTCAAAGTTCGTTATACATTTCGGATTCATGCATTTTGCAATGCCAATGATATAATCGGGGACCACAACAACTTTTTTTTCTACAACTTCATAGTCCTTGATAATATTCAGTTTGGCATCAGGAGCTACAAGAGCAATCCTGTTTATATCTTCATCTTCGAAAAAAACACCTGATATCTTTATAATTGCTTTCCTGCCAAGTTTTTTACTCTCCAGATTAGTTCCGAAAGTAATTTGATTTTCAATCCGGTCGAGACCTAAAATCTGTATTACCTTAAAAAGATTACTTGCCGGTACATGGTCAATTACTGTTCCATTCTGGATGGCGCTTACGCTCATTTGTTTTGCTTCCTTCATAGCTCTGACCTTTTTTATTTAATTCCTAACAATGAACATAAAATAGCCTGACGAGTGAATACCCCATTCAGAGCCTGCTCAAAATAATAGGCTTTTGGATTGGTGTCTACATCCTGGTGTATTTCATTTACCCTCGGCAGCGGATGGAGGATTCGCATGTTGTCCTTAGTATTTTTCAACATTGAGTTACGTAGTACATAAACGTTTTTAACCTTTTCATATTCAATAGGATCCGAGAACCTTTCTTTCTGTACCCTGGTCATATAAATGATATCTGCTTTTGATATTATATCAGTAAAATCATTATGCTCATAATATTTAAGTCCCAGATTTTCAAGATATAGTTTAAATTCATCAGGCATTTTAAGTTCTTCGGGAGATATGAAATTGAATGTTGTATTCCATCTCGACATTGCCATCATAAGCGAATGGACCGTTCTTCCGTATTTCAGATCACCAACCATAAAAATGTTCAGATTATCGAGTGTGCCCTGAGTTTTTCTGATTGAATACAGATCGAGCAAAGTCTGAGTGGGATGCTGGTTAGCTCCATCACCAGCATTTATTACAGGAACTGAAGCGATTTCACTGGCAAACCTGGCACTACCTTCAATAGGATGCCTCATAACAATGAGGTCACAGTAACTGTTTACCATACGGATGGTATCATTTAATGTTTCACCTTTAGAAACACTTGAACTTGAGGAATCTGAAAATCCGACAATTTTGCCTCCTAATCTGTTAATTGCACTTTCAAAACTTAACCTTGTTCGAGTGGATGGTTCAAAAAATAATGTTGCAATAACTTTTCCCTCCAGCAACTTACTTGTAGGTTCTTTTTCGAATTCTTCAGTGAGGTCAAGAATCCTCAGGATCTCCTCTGTTGA
>PMIL01000284.1 GCA_003157075.1 Bacteroidales bacterium
ATTGATAGTCTTGCAGAACTTGTTAAAAGCAAATCTTCTGTGCCTTCGGCTGAACTGGCTGGGGATGAGGAATTCTGGACCTCAATACGAAAAGGTTACAAACTTAAGCCTGCTTTTATTAATCTGGAGAATGGATATTATAATTTTCTCCCTGAGCAGATACTTGAAAAATTTATTGGCCATGTGAGGGAGATAAATTTTCAGGGATCATATTATATGCGGACAGTTCAGTTTGACAATAAAAAGTCTATGGCTGCGAAACTTGCTGCACTTGCAGGCTGTTCTTCCGATGAACTTATAGTTACCAGGAATACAACTGAATCACTCGACATGATAATAGGAGGGCAAGACTGGAAACCGGGCGATGAAGCTGTAATGGCCGAACAGGATTATGGCGCAATGCTTGAGATGTTTAATCAGGTTTCAAAACGATACGGTGTAATAAAGAAAGTGGTATCAGTACCGAACCATCCTCAGTCGGATGATGAGATCGTAAATCTTTATGCTTCAGCTATCTCTGAGAAAACAAAGCTGCTTATGGTCTGCCATATGATCAATATTACCGGACAAATTTTGCCAGTACGGAAAATATGTGATATGGCTCACCAGAGGGGAGTGCAGGTTATGGTTGATGGAGCTCACTCATTTGCCCATTTTAAATTCACTATACCTGAGCTTAATTGCGATTATTTCGCAAGCAGTCTTCACAAGTGGCTGAGTGTTCCCCTTGGATCGGGGATTTTATATGTTAAGAGAGAGAAAATAGGAAATGTATGGCCTCTGCTTGCTGAGGGGGAAAGGAAACCCGACGATATATCAAGACTTAATCATATCGGAACGCATCCTGCACATACCGATCTTACAATATCTGATGCAATTGATTTCTATAATATTATAGGAGTAGAAAGAAAAGAGGCCAGGCTAAGATTTTTAAAGAATTATTGGACCTCAAAAGTAAGGGATCTTCCCAATGTGATTTTAAATACCCCGGCTGACCCTACCCGTTCCTGCGGGATAGCAAACGTCGGATTGAAGAGTATGAAACCATCAGAGCTGGGAGATATTCTGTTCAGTAAGTACACAATTTATACAGCTCCTATTGATGGAGCTGGAGTACATGGATGCCGGATAACGCCAAATGTTTACACCACTACTGCTGATCTCGATGTGCTAGTAAAAGCTCTTTCTGAATTAAAATAATTTGACACCTCCCTCAGGCCCTTGAGGTGGAAGAATAGCCTCTCATGAAACAGGAGCAACAAAACCGCATATATTATCGGGCTGTTGAAGCCTCTGTGTTCTTTNNCAGTGAACAATTCAGGAATGTTGTGGTTGTAGAAAGACATATTTCTTAATTGTTAATTAAATCTTATTGATATGACAGCAAACTTACTTAGAAACTTCATGAGAAATCTCACTGAGGCAAGACAGGTACACTATGTTACCTGTGAGAATCAACCAGATGCTGAAAGAACTGAACTAAATACTATCCGTTACAGGATTATTCGAAATTATATTACAGGGTCAAAAAACGGAGTACGTAACTCTTTTAGCATAAGTTTACAACATATGATCGTAGTATTTTCAGTACTGGCGATTGTGAGCTCGGGCTGCAAAAAGCTGCAAAATGAATTACAGAATGAACTTCCTGGTAAAATTATTAATCCGGTAAATTATGTTCAGACAAATTTAGTCTCCGACACGGTAAGCAACAATGCCGCAAGACTTGATTCTACATTGTCAAATGCCTGGGGTGTAGCCATTAATCCGGCAGGAATATTCTGGATAAACGTTAACGGGACCGACGGTTCTGAGATTTATGATAAGACCGGTGTGGCTAAAAGGCCTCCTGTAAAAGTACCAGCACCAAGCGGTATTGTGTTTAACGCCACAACCGATTTTATGATTACTGCTTCGAGCCAGGTGCCAAAATTTATTTTTGCCAGTGAAAATGGGAAGATCTATGCATGGGCTTCAGGTGACACGGCAAGAACAGTTGCTGACAGATCCGCAGGAGGCTCGGTCTATAAAGGCCTTGAACTCGCAAATGACGGAACTGCTAACTTCTTATTTGCAACCGATTTCCACAATGGCAAAATAGATGTTTTTGATAAGAACTACAATCTTGTTGCTTCAAAACCATTTATGGATCCGATGATACCTGCCGGTTTTGCACCTTTCAATATAAGGCTTATCGACAGTGTATTGTATGTCACTTATGCCAAACAGCTTGGACCTGAAAATAAAGATGATGAGAAAGGGGCAGGAAATGGATATGTAAATATTTTTAACACCAGTGGTTCGCTTGTTAAACGTTTTGCTTCACAGGGTAAGCTTAACTCACCATGGGGAATTGAAAAAGCACCGGAAGGTTTTGGACAGGGAAAGAGAGTGATATTAATCGGCAACTTCGGGGACGGACATATTAATGTTTATGAAGAAGGTGAAGGAGAGTTCCTGAGGCCGCTCACAAATTATGGCAAGCCTGTATGGATTGACGGGTTATGGGCAATAACATTCCCTGATAATAATGTTCCTGGTGACGATCCGAATAAGCTATACTTTACAGCTGGACCGAATGACGAAGGTCATGGCCTGTTCGGCTATCTCACAAAACAATAATATTTCTCTTCGGAATATTAATTTAGATACCGGCAATGCAATTCATACCGGTATCTTTTTTTTCTATCCTACTAATTGCTCAAATTATTGTTGGGTTTCTTTTTTAATAGTAATGATTGATGCAGTCTGTTTTGCCTTATTTAACCGAAGATAGATAACCATTGCTACCGGCCCGACCAGGAAAAGGGCATAAAACGGAGCATAAATGAATTGATTCAGACGCAGTATAAATTCAACAAAAGCAATCAGAAAGGCAACGAGTATCTGCCCATTTCTGTTCTTCACAGTGGTAGCTGGATCGGTGATCATAAAAAAGACAAACAGCTGATACATAGGGCCTGTTAAAGGGGAAACCTCGGTAAGAAAGGAATCTCCGGTTATTAAACTTCGCAACATTGAAAACAAAACAAAACTTATAATATAAGTGAGGGTTATATGCAATCGTTTTACCCTCCAGACAATGATAAGACCCAGGACCCAGATAATTGTCATCGGCAATATATTATTTCCCCATTGAATGCTCAGACCCGCAACACTAAACGGGAGAAAAGCCAGCATCCAGGAAACACCAAAATTGGAAGGGTTCCAGATGTGCGTATTCCTGAAACGCAAAACGTATTTCGACATAATTGAGATGATAGCCGTTACAGCAAAAGGCCATAAAAATGTAGAACGAACCAGAATACCAACACTGATGCCGGTGATATACGCGCTGGATAAATTTCTCCACTTTCCAAACATTAACCTGGTCAGGATTAATTCTGTAAGAATGCTGCAACTAATTGAAAGCAAAATGGTTTTATATCCTTCAAGAATGCCGAATGTGAAATGGCCGGCAATTAATATCAGCGTGATCAATACTGGCGGGGCATACTGAATACTGAAAAGCGTATGGCTTTTTTTTATCGGTGCTGTAGCCAAGGAATCAGGTATCGTATTCATTCCGGTTCTCTAATTTTAATCATATGATCTGCTTCTGGATTCTGTACAACCTGATGTTTTCCATCAGGCCACGTTATAACTGCTTTGTCAATCTTTGAACTTTCTCCAAGACCAAACTGTAACCTCCGCTGGTTTTGAGAACTGAAACCAATCCCCCCCGATATTACCTGCAATTGGGATTTTGAATCCCAAAACAACTCGACGGTTGCTCCTACAGCGCTCTTGTTTGAATGAGTTCCTTCAAGTTCAAAAGCTATCCAGTGATTTTTAATATTCACGTTATTCTTCAAAACCAGCAAACTGTTATTCTGATTGGCAACTATTATGTCAAGGACACCCCGGTTCCAGAGGTCAGCCATAGCAATGGAACGGCTGTCAAGACTTTCATTGTCTGCCACATATTTTGAAACATCATTGAAATGCCCCGACCCATCGTTGAGCCATATCTTGTTCTGCTGGAATCCACTCTGGCTTCTTCCCTTCATAGGAGGCCAGTTTTTTATATCAGAAATGATGGTTCGGTTACCACTGGTGACCTTTGAATAATCATACCAGTAACTTGTACCTTTTTTTCCTGATATATATCCGTTCGCAAGGTACATATCAAGGAAGCCATCATTGTTAAGATCGCCGAACTGAACTCCATAGCTCCATCCTCCATCTTCAATTCCGGCTTGCTGAGCCATATTGGCATAAAGGGTTTTATCCTTTTCGCCTATTGGGACCCAGAAATTGTTTCCCTGCAAAAGGATACCCGCTTCAGTAATATTTGAAACATAAATTCCGAATTGACCTTTATTATAGATATCACCAAAAGAAACATTCATGCCACTTTTCGGGGAAAGGCCTATAAGTGTGCTTTCTCCCTCTTCAACGAATTTCTTTCCTTTTTCATTAAAATAAAATTCATTGATTCCATAATCATTCGCTATGAATAATTCCGGAAAACCATCTCCGTCGATATCTGCAGTACCTGCTGCGAGAGTCCATCTTGTAGAAGTCAGTCCTGTTTCAGCGGTCACATCAATGAAAGTTCCTTTTCCTGTATTTTTAAAAAGGTAATTTCTGCCTCCGTTCTGAGAATATTCAAAACTTTCGGTTAAGATATTTGTAGATTTAAGATGCCAGAGATCAATATCTTCCCTGAAATAACCTCCGATAAAAAGATCAACATATCCATCAGAATTATAATCGAACCAGATGGCCGTATTGGAATTTATCCACCCCGGCAGGCCGCTTTTTTCAGTTACATTTGTGAAATGTTTTCCCCCTTCATTTTTGAATAATTCAGGTTTCCCCCATTTATATACAAATAAATCTTCATAACCGTCATTGTCATAGTCGGCCCAGACAGCACCCATTGATACACCTGAATCTTCTTTATTAAGATCAGCTACACCCATGCTTTCTGCAACATCTGAAAAAGTTCCGTCTTTTTGATTATGATACAATGCATTTTTATAGCCAAAGCAACTATTTGTGACATAAAAGTCATTCCAGCCATCGTTGTCGAAATCACATACAGACACGGAGGCTCCCAAAGATGCTATTTGCGGAAGTATAGGATCTATACGTGGATCAAGTTTAGTGGAATGATGAATGAAATTTACGCCTGATTGAAGGGTCACGTCCTGCAGATAAAATCCAAACTTATCCATGACATTTTCTCTGGTCATAGCGAGCCCCGGTTCTGCCGGTTTACGTGACAAACCAACAAGCAAAACAGGAACGGAAAGCATTCCGGCAAACACAATTGAAATTATAATCCTAAGATGAAGCGCGTAGTTTTTTTCTCTCATTCCTCTTCATTGTCCAGATAACAAATTTCCTTAAAAAGAGCGGTGGATATTTGTAGCCTATTTTTGCCATTCTTTTGCCCATGGTTAAATATTCTTCTTTTTCAGCCGGAAGATTTGTTCCTAATCCATCAACATAACGGTTATACATACAAAAAGCTGCGGCAATTAATACCGTATCGTGTATATCCTCATCAGATGCACCTTCATGTCTGGCAGATTCAATAGCTTCCAGTGTAACATCACGGCCGCTTTTCTGAACTTGTCCGGCGATTTTAAGCAAGGATTTCATTTTCTCCGATACCAGGGCTTTATCAGGATCAATCTTTAGAGAGTCAACTGTATTGCCCCCGTCATTCAGATGAAAATTAGCTGATGCACTATGCGATTCATGGCAGAATTCGCATTTGTTCAAATCGGATACATAGGATGCTATTAATTCCCGTTCACCCAACGTAAGCTGAGAGGGTCCGTGCAAAAGAGTGTGAGCTAACTTTGAAAGGGCTTTACCTGTAGAACCCTTGTAAAATAAGAGCTCAACTATTCCTGGTTGGGGTATATCTGTTTTAATATATGTCATGATCAGGTTTTGGAAGTAACATACCACCCTAGTCAATTGTTCATTTTCGATGAACTCATTTGTTTCTGCAATTGAATCGCAAGAATGCATGAGAATATCACTTTGTTAAACTTATCAGGTTCGAACAAACGGATAATCTCATTGTTTAAACTGTTCAGGCTAAATTGGAAATATCTTATTGTGTATACAGAAAAGAAAGTATCAGATTCTGCTGTTTCTGCAGACATCTATAAAATCAGGCAAATACGGTTTTTAACTGAAAGTACATTCGTTTTGAGGTTCGACCGTGGAAATATGCAGTTTAAAGCAGGGCAGCATATTATCGTAGGTTTGAAAGAGGAATTAAATCAGCGTGAATATTCAGTTTATAGTGGTGAACAGGATGATTACCTCGAAATACTGGTCAGAGAAGTATTTAACGGCAGCGTATCATTACAATTAAAACAGTGTAAACCAGGTCAGTTACTGCATGTTAACGGACCCTTTGGATCATTTGGAATTGAACCGTTCGATATGTTCTCGAAAAAACTGGTATTTATTGCATCGGGTACCGGCATTGCCCCTTTTCACAGTTTTGTAAGGTCTTATCCGGGAATTGACTATACACTGATCCATGGGGTTCATTATAATAGTGAGGCATATGAAAGGAATGATTATGATCCTCTCCGGTATATTTCGTGTACTTCAAAAGAGAATAACGGAGGTCATAAAGGAAGAGTCACAAGGTTTTTACCGGGCTTTCCGGTGAACCAGGATATGTTATTTTATTTGTGCGGTAACAACAGTATGATTTATGAGGTCTATCATATCTTAAGAGACAAGGGTATACAGGATGAGAATATAATTTCTGAGGTGTATTTCTGAATAAGAGGTTATTGCCTTCGACTATCTCGTCTTGCGGAAAGATTACCTGGTTCCTTCCGTCGATAATAATTACAAGGTTTTCTATTGGAATCAGTGATTGAGAGAGGGAGATCCTTCGCTGCGCTCAGGATGACAGTTACTTTTTGGGGTCTCAGGGGTGAAGAAGTGGCGATTCGGAGATTCACTTATGTGCAGCGAATCGTCACTTCTTCACCTCCACTAACCACCAGATTGCCTTGTCATCCTGAGCGTAGCGAAGGATCTCCTGAGAAGAGCTCGTGTATAAGGAAACATAAAGGTGGGCTTACATATTTAATGTTTAACTTTAATGAGTATTAAATACAATGACTAATACAGTTTAAGTCTTTTTTCAGAAATAACAGACAATAAAAAAGTTATGAAGCGGCGAGAATTTTTGATTTCCACTCTGTTTGGATCAATTGCCCTGAACATGAAATTTTCTGATAAAGAAAAAATAAAAACAATTCGCATCAATGATTCTTTCTTCGATAAAAGAGATGATACAATTCTTACCTGGCTTGGCATGGCCGGAGCTCTTATTAATTGCAGAGGTAAAATTATTTTCATTGATCCGCTTATAAGCTATGGTGCCAATAACGAAATATGTGAGTCGGGAAACCGTCTGCTTGTACCATTGCCGATTACGGCAGATGTTGTGCCAAAAGCTGATATTGTATGTTATACGCATGCTGACAGCGATCATTTCTCCGAGAAAACAGCAAGAATCCTTAATTCCCGGCTGGCTCCGACATTCATTAGTCCCGGACCTGTTTATGA
>PMIL01000199.1 GCA_003157075.1 Bacteroidales bacterium
TTTTCTATTTTAAAGAACGCTGTTACTCTGCTAAGTCAAGAACTGAATCAATTTTTTGTATCAGTTCCTTTAATGCATCGGGAAGATAGTCCTTGTCAAGCTTTTCTTCTTCTTCTGTAAGTTTGATCACATACTGAAGGGAAGCCATTGCCAAAAAATCCTGTACATCCTTATCTGTGTACCTCTGTTTGTACTGCAACACCTTTTCATTTATCATCCTGGCTGCTTTCCTGATCTTCTCCTCATTTTCCCGTTCGACCTTCAATGGATAATATCTGTCCGCCACATTGACCCTGATTGAAAGTTTATCATCCATTACAATATCTTATCTGTTTAAAAGAGCAACACATCTGTCAATTTCCCGCACCAATTCGGTTATTTTTCTCTTAGCTTCATGAGCGTTTTCTCCTTCACCCAATAATGCTTCTGATAATTTAACCCGTTCGTATTTAATTTCTAATTCTTTTAGTTTTTCCTCCCGTTCCTGAAGCATTCCTTTTAAAACATCATTCCCTTTCTTTAATTCCGATACTTCACTTTTCAGACTGTTATGCCGATCCAACAATTCATCCAGTTTTCTGTTTAAAATTATTAATTCTTCGTAACCCTGACCGGACATATTAAATTCTTTAGGACAAAATTAACATAGTTAATGATATTTTCAAAAAATTGACTGAAATAGTTTGCCTTAACGAACCAGAAGTATAGCTTTGCTGCTCTGTATTTTTAAAATTGTAATGTGATGCTCCTGATACGACTTTATATATTCAGCATATTGTTTTACAGTACATTAAATGATATTCCAAAAGACAAATCGATTTTTATCTCTCCGCTAAAGATACCTGAATTCTTATCATCAAACTTCGGCGAATTAAGGATTGATCATTTTCATTCCGGTTTAGATATTAAAACACAGGGTGTTACAGGAAAAGAAGTGGTTGCCGCAGCTGAGGGATATATTTACAGGATTGGTGTTTCTCCTACTGGATTTGGAAACGTTTTGTTTATAAAACACCCTAATGGTTATTCAACTGTATATGGACATCTTGAGAAGTTTGCTCCAAAAATTGAAGAATACGTCAAGGCCAGGCAATATGAGAAAAAAAGTTTCACCATTGTTCTATGGCCGACTAAAGATGAGTTTCCGTTCAGGCAGGGAGAACTGATAGCTTATTCAGGAAATTCAGGGGGATCAGGGGGACCACATCTGCACTTTGAAATTAGAAAATCAGAGAACGAAAAACCAATTAATCCTTTGCTGTTCGATTTGGGAATAGTCGACAATATCAAACCCATTATCGACATGATTGCTATTTATCCTATTAACAGGCATTCCCTGATCAACAAACGGAATTCTGTGAAAAAAATAAACGTCTCAGGAAGCCATGGTGCTTATTTTATTCCTCCTGAGAATGAAATTTCGGTCAGCGGGATGGCGGGTTTTGGCATCAAAACGTACGATATTCTCGATGATAGTCCGAACAGAGTCGGAGTCTATTCTATAGAACTATCGATTGACAGTATTTCAATTTATAAATATATCATGGATGGATTTTCATTTGCTGAATCGAGATATATAAATTGTCACATTGATTATGAATCATTTATGCGGGAGAATATTTATATTGAAAGAATGTTCGTTCTGCCCGGTGACAGGTTAAGTGTTTACAAATATGTATCCAACCGCGGTATTTTCAACTTTAATGATGGAAAGACACATAAAGCTGAAATTGTGGTAACCGATGTTTACAACAACAAATCGTCTTTGTCATTTCGGATAAAGTCACAGCCAGAGAAGATACTATCAGATCCCGATCTGACTCATCCGGATGTTACTGTTATGCCTTATAACAGGAGTAATAAGTTTACCTCTGAAAATATAATGGTCAATATTCCTTCAGGAGCGCTCTATGACACATTAAATTTTTCATTTAAAAAGGAAAACGGGACAAAAGATATGTTATCCGATATTTTTTATGTGCATAATAAATTTACTCCGGTTCAAAAATCTTATAAGCTCTCAATTAAACCACGCAGGGTACCTGCCGGACAAGAATCTAAAATGCTGATTGTCCAGCTCGATGATGATCTGAAAAAAATTGCAACAACCAGCACCTGGGACGAAGGGTATCTTTCTGCCGATGTTCTTTCATTTGGCAGATACTTCGTCGGAATTGATACGATAGCGCCATATATTACAGCCAATGGCCTTGTCTCAGGGGCAAATCTAACAGGCCAGAGGGAGATAAAAATCAGAATAAAAGATGACCTCTCAGGAATAAAGTCATATGAACCGACTATAGATGGAAAGTGGGCTCTTTTTGAGTATGATCAGAAATACGAAATGTTGATATACAAGTTTGATGAAACCAGAATGACAAAGGGGACAAAACATGAACTGTCGCTGAAAGTAACTGACAATAAGAACAATACAAGCATCTATTCTACCACTTTCACCTGGTAAGCTTACTATTCATCAGTGCTCCTGAAGTGTTACACCAAGGGTCACAAAGGTGTCTCCGACCCGCAGCCGAATGTTAAATGTTTCTTAAAAGCCCGAAAGATGGCAAAAATTGACTATCTTTGAGCCATTATGTGAACATTACTATCTTTCGGATGTTATCACAAATAAGTTCTAGTCCATATTAATTGTACCGGGTTAAGATGCCAAATAGATTGATTTCTATTTATGTGATCGGCAAAAGTTCGTATCGAACTGATCGATATTTCTTAACATTTCAATTACATTTATATAGATTATGATGAACAGAAACATTAAAACATGTTTCTAATCTTCAATTGATAGTGATTGTAAAGTAACAGAATACTGTAATTTAACATTAATCAATTAATAAAAACAGGGAACAATATGCAAGAAAAAAAACAAACAGTTTTCAAAACACCTGACATCACAAGAATGCAGGAAGTTGTTATAAATCCAAGAACCAAGATATATATAGCTGTCGGTGCTGACCCTGAGGAAGCAAGAAGCCGGTATTGGGCAAGACAGGATGCTAAAGGGAAAGTGCTCCTGACACCTAAAAAAGCCGTACTAAGCTGATTATAAATAGACTATCCTCTTAAGAGTCTAATATATTTTAGAGGGATAAATACCCCTGCTGATCATAGTATTTATACTTTCTACAACAAAAGGTTTGTCTTCGCGATAAGTGACGCCGAACCATCTTTCATTACTCATTAAGATCTTAATGGTGATTTCGCCATTTTTCACAAATTTGTCAATTGAAGTCGGGATGTCAAGTTCAGACTTGAGATCCATTCCGCTTCGGTTGATGAAATTTTTGAACTCATCTCCAAGAAAGTTATAACAGGAAGGTTTAAAACCCCAAAGGTTCATTGATACAACTTCATTCCCTGTGAACTTTTGAAATGAACCATCGGGAAGCGGAGCTTTTGCTCCTTCGGGTGTTCGTTCAATCTGACGAGTTTCGACAATATTTTTCAGAAGACCATCAGTTCCTACTCCGCAAACTCCACGGTTTACGTGTCCATGATCTGAAAGCGTATTTCCCATCTTATAACCTACGATGCAGTAGCAGTTCGGATCTTTATCATTAACAAGGAAATCTTTCAGGATCTTAAATGATTCAACACCATAATAATCATCTGCATTGATCACACCGAAGGGTTCATTTATCTTTTGGGAGGTAACAAGGATGGCATGACTTGTTCCCCATGGCTTTTGTCTTTCAGGAGACACTTTTACTCCCTCAGGGAGATTTGTAATTTCCTGGAAAACATAGTCTACTTCTATTTTGCCTTTAAGTCTCTTTACAAATCGTTCTTTAACCTGGTCCTCAATATCCCGCCTTATTACAAAAACTATTTTCCCAAATCCTGCCCGGATAGCATCATAAATAGAATAATCAATAATTGTTTCGCCGGAAGGGCCTACCTCGTCAAGTTGTTTATTGCCGCCGTAGCGTGTTCCCATTCCTGCAGCCAGAACTAATAGAGTTGGTTTCATAGTGTTAAGGTTTTTGTTCACTACAATTATACAGAAAAAAATTATTAATTGTATATAGGAACCTGAACCATAATTACATTTTTTGTTTTTCAAATATAATTGCTACCAAAATTTTCCTCCTATGCGCGAGTTTGTAACTCGTGGAAAGGAATCAGGGGGAAACAAAAAATTATTATATTTAACAATGAAATTCAAAATTGAAATATGCACTGACAGCGTAGAGTCGGCCATTGAGGCACAGAATGCGGGTGCTGATCGTATAGAGCTGTGCAATAACCTTCCTGAAGGAGGTACAACTCCCGGATTAGGTTTAATCAGATCTGCAAGACAAAATCTGTCAATAGGTTTACATGTGATCATCAGGCCAAGGGGGGGAGATTTTCTATATAGTTCGCTGGAATATGACATTATGAGAAGGGAAATTGATGCCTGCAGGGAATCCGGCGTTGATGGAGTTGTCATTGGAATACTGGAGCCCGGCGGAGCAATTGATATTGAACGTACTGCAAAACTGATAGAATTTGCAAAGCCTCTGTCTGTTACATTTCACAGGGCATTTGATTTGTGTATAGATCCTTTTAAAGGTCTTGAAGCCGTAATTGACTCAGGAGCTGACAGGCTGCTGACATCAGGACAGAGGAACAGTGCTTGTGAAGGAACCCGGTTGATAAAAGATCTGGTTGAGCAGGCCGGTGACAGAATAATAATCATGCCCGGATCGGGTATAAATGAATCAAATATTGTAAATATTGCCCGGGTTACCCGAGCAAAAGAGTTTCATTTCACCGGAAGAAAAGTTATTGAAAGCGGGATGATCTTTCGCAGAGAAGATATATCAATGGGTGCAGCCAATGGCATGCCGGAATATTTCAGGAAGGTAGCAAACCCTGACCTGATAAGAAGCATAATCAATAATCTGAAATTGATCTGAATTATCCTTTGAAATTTTCGAAGGCTTGTTATCTTTGCCAAGTTGGAAGTCGGAAGTCGGAAGCAAGATTGAACAAACACTTCTGACTTCTGACTTCTGATTATATAGTTACTAATATTATTAAATAGGATTTTATGAAAAAACTTTCGGTTTTAATACTTTTCTTACTCCTGTCATTTTTGTTGCCTGTGCAAGTCATAAATGCCTGTACCAACTTCATTATTTCAAAGGGAGCCACTAAAGACGGATCAGTTATGATTACTTATTCAGCTGACTCTCATGTACTTTATGGAGAACTCTATTACTGGCCTGCAAAGAACTGGCCTGCTGGTACAATGGTTGATGTTTATGAATGGGACACTGGTAAATATCTTGGCAAAATTCCGCAGAAGTCTCATACATATTCTGTAGTTGGAAATATGAACGAGCACCAGGTATCGATAGGAGAAACTACTTTCGGAGGACGGGCAGGGCTGGAAGATACAACTGCCATAATAGACTATGGATCACTTATCTATATGACACTTCAGAGAGCTAAAAATGCCAGAGAAGCCATATATAATTTTTACAAACTTACGGCAGATTACGGATATGCAAGTGAAGGTGAATCATTTTCTATTGCTGATGCAAACGAAGCATGGATTCTCGAACTTATAGCCAAAGGAGCTGGAAACAGAGGAGCAGTATGGGTAGCACGACGTATTCCTGATGGCTATATCTGCGGACACGCCAATCACCCCAGGATAACTACTTTTCCACTGGCTGATGGAATAAAATCGATTACATCAAAGGAGATTGATAAAATCTATAATCCGGAAGTAGAGACCGTCTACGCTTATGATGTTATTGATGTGGCCCGTAAACACGGATGGTATAGTGGCGATGACAAAGATTTCAGTTTCAGCGACTCATATGCACCTATTGATTTCTCCGGTGCAAGATTTTGTGAAGCCAGGGTATGGTCAGGTTTTAATATGGTTAACAGTCAAATGGGGAAATACCTCGATTACGCAATGGGACAAAATCTGACAAACCGCATGCCGTTATGGATCAAACCGGATAATAAATTAGAGGTTAAAGATATAGCTGGTATGATGAGAAACTATTATCAGGGAACACCGATGGACATGACAAAAGATGTCGGTGCCGGGCCTTATGGCAGCACAGTAAGATGGAGACCTATGGAATGGAAGGTGGATGGTGCAACTTATATCAATGAAAGAGCTATCTCCACACAACAAACCGGTTTCTCTTTTATAGCTCAGAGCCGTTCATGGCTTCCTGATCCTGTCGGAGGTATAAACTGGTTTGGTGTTGATGATACTTTCTATACTGTCTATTCACCGATGTACTGTGGTATTACAAAGGTTCCTGAATCATTTGCTGTTGGGAACGGTGATATGATGACGTTCAGCGACAATGCTGCATTCTGGGTATTCAACCAGGTTTCTAACTTTGCATATACCCGGACCAGAATTATTAATGGCGATATCCTGAAGAAGCAGGCGGAACTGGAAGAAGGTTATGCTAAAGAAACCGTTAAAATTGACAAAACCGCAGAAGCGCTTTATAAAAAGAGCCCTGCAGAAGCGATAAAATATGTAACAGACTATTCTGTAAAAACCGGGAATAATACAGTAAAGGAATGGAAAGGACTCTATGGATTTCTGTTCACAAAATATGTCGATGGGAATGTAAAGGAGAAGGTCCCGGTACCAAAAAATTATAAATTTCATGTTCCAAAAATTGAACAACCTGGTTATGGTGACGCATGGAATCGTATGGTTGTAAAAAGTACAGGTGACCAGTTCAAGGAACCTGAAGCTAAAAAGTAGAAAAAGAAGAAAGGCTAAGGTTAGGCAGAGGTCGAGTACTTAACCTTAACCTTAATCCCAGAATTGTTTAAAACTTTTTCAAACAAGTTGCGAATTATATTTTTTTTTAGTAAGTTTGCGACCGGATTTTTGAAACCAAACTGAGTATACAAAATACATTGCGCGATGAATTTAATGAATGTAGTTGAGAAAGAATTTGCGGTAAAAAATGATTTTCCGAGGTTCGTAGCAGGAGACACCGTTACTGTCCATTATAAAATCAAGGAAGGAAACAAGGAGAGAATCCAGCAGTTTCGCGGAGTCGTGATACAGAGAAGCGGAGAAAGGCATACAGAAACTTTTACCGTAAGAAAAATGTCAGGAAATATTGGTGTAGAAAGAATATTTCCGATCGCCTCCCCTTTTATTGATAAAATTGAAGTCAATNNAAGAAATTCTAAAAGAAACTTTAATTATAAGAAAAGGCTGCTCGAATTGAACAGCCTTTTTTATTTTATCCTTTTTTAAGAACTCACACAGAGTTTCACGGAGGCAGCACAGAGTTACACGGAGATCCAGATTAATTAACTCTGTGGTTCTCTGTGTTTTCTCAGTGGCTCTCTGTGTAACCGGAATTCCGAATAAAGGAACTGGTTTAAATCTTGCTGATCATCTCCGCCTTCTTAGCCTTAGCTTCTTCTACCAGTTTATTTGCCTGGACATCGGCTTCCTGGACCAGCTGGGTGGCTTTCTTATCCGCATTCTTTTTAATGCTGTCTGCTCCTCTTTGTGCCGCCATCTTCTGAAGCTGACTTTTGTCAGCCGAATCGTCAATCAATTTCTGAGCCTGAGTGTCTGCTTCTTTTCTGATATTTTCTGCTGCTTTTGATGCTTCATCTCTCATCTGCTGGCCTTTTTCCTCAGCCTCCTTTATAAGTTTGTCACCCTCAGTCTCAGCTTCAGCCCTGGCTTTTACTTTTGCCTGGTCGACTGAATTATCGATCGTCTGTTTTACAGTCTCCTGTACAGCAGACTTTCCACCACCTGTGCTTTCACCGGAATTATTTCCAAAGAATGGGGCAACTATTGGTTTACTGAATGTCCCGGTTACCTTAACATTTACTTTCAGGACATCTGCAACCTTATATTTAATACCAAATGCAGCTGCCTGTGCAGAAAGATTATCGATAAATGAATTAACGGTGCCTCCGAGGTCCGACCTTGGAATTTCTGTTTTAACAATGTAATTTAGTGTCTGATCGAGGCCCTGGTCGCCGCCAATATTCATTTTCAGATTTCCGGTCCTTACATCGAATGGACTCACATAAACCCTTCCATCAGCAATCTTAAAGCTTATATTGATATCCTTAAAAGTATTGCTGTACTTATCCCCAAGCTTAAGAACATTTTTCATCTGGTCAAAAGTCTTAGACTCAAGTAGTGTAATTTCATTTGACTTAATATTACCCGCACCATTAATGGTATTAATAACAGGCATCATATCACGACCGAGTAAACTCATGTAGTTTAGTTTTGCATTTATCTTACCGTCGATTCCTTTAGCAGCCGGAGCAAGTTTCTTGACCGTATTAAACGTATTAAATGCATCTCTGACACCAATATTCTGCATGTCGAAGTCAGCCTTCATTACAGGTTTAAGTGTGTCACGGGTATCATAATCTGCATTCATGCCTATAGTTCCATTGAGGATATCCATACTGGCGCCCCTGATACTCAGAATTCCATCCCTGACAATAATATGACCCTTTACCTTTTTAGCTTTGATATTATCATAACTGAAGTCATCGATCAGAGCGTTAAAATCAAAATCAATATTTTTCGGAACTTTTATTACTGAGAGGGCGGTAGTATTATCTTTTAATGGTGTAGTGCCGGTACCAGTTGAATGCCTGATAGTATCACTTTTTGCTGGAGCCGTAGTGCCAGTTGCCATTTTTGACATTATTTCAGAAACGTCAACAAGTTTTGAACTCATTGTAAGGTTTCCCTTTATGGTTTTATTTTTGAAAATATATGGAATATAATTTTCGATTTTCCCATTCAGGTTAAAATCGCTCTTCCCTCCTACATTCATTCTGGTATTGCCCATAGTTGCATAAGCCGGAGTAAACTCAAAACCTGCTTCCTGAATTTTAACTTCAGGATATCCGGTCATTGCTATTTCCATATTCTTAATTCCGATTTTACCTGAGGCTTTAAAACTATCATACTGAGATTTTTCAATCATCGACATCTTTCCTGCCATCCGTACTGACATATCAATAAGTCCTGAAAGACGGATACTATCCATTGGAACAGCTTTAGAAAGCGCTGTGAGATCGATCTTCCCAACCATCGAACCACTGAAATCAGGATCACTAAGAGGTGTTTTAAGATTAAGAGTCATATCAAATGGACTGCCGGCCAGTTCCATATGGAAAAGATTAACATTGAGAATTGTCTTATCCAGGTTTTTTCCGTTGACAAATACATCTGATTTAATATTTATATTTTTAATCTGTTCGGGCAATGCAGGATAGCTTATGAGTCCATTAGAAACTGACATGTCTAAAGTGACGTCGGGCATAGTACTGTCAGCCTCGCTGTAGATTCCTTTTGCCGATCCCGACAAAGCAAATTCCCCGCTCGCTTTCAGATTCTTGTAGTCTTTCATGTACATTGCCGGGATAAGTGATAATAGAGTCTTAAACGATGCCTGTGCAGTATTGAATTTAAGATCTGTTTCTATTTCTTTACCAGGCATGGCTACCATACCTGTAAAATTTACTTTCAGATCATTAATTGAAAAATAGTTTTCACGAAAGGTGAATTTCATTTTGTCAAGATCTGCAAGCATATCAATCTTAGTATCGAGAATGGCTTTATTTATGTATTTAACACCATTCATGATGAAAGTAAATTCAACGGAATTAAAATCCATCTGAAGATCTGTCTGACTCATGGTCATGTCGCCTTTAAGATTGAAATTCACCTTGTTAAGGTAGACTTTCATAGCTGAGCTTTCATCAATATAAGATATTGAACTGTTCAGAACTGAAACCTTTTTCAGAAGAATTTTAATACCTGATGTGGGTGCGGTTGTTCCAACTGCCGGTGATGGTGCTTTTGTGGTATCTTTCATCACATCCCAGTTAGCCTTACCCTCTTTTTTCACAATAGCATTTACTACCGCCCTGTCAATCACAACTGATTTCACTTCATATCCTGATTTTTTAAGGAGGCTGGAAAGGTTGAATACGAGATCGAGAGATCTGAATGCCGCAAGTGTATCATTTTGGAATGTCTTTACTCCGACCACAGAAACCTCCTTCAGAGTAAATGCGAGGTTTGGAAAATCTTTGAAAAACCCGAGTTTATAATCTTCAAATTTTACAGTTGCATTGACAGACTTATTTATAGCTTCTTCAACTTTAACCTTAATCTGCTTCTTAAAGATTATAGGCACAGTAAAAAGTAAAACAAGTATTAAAAGAATAATTCCAAGAAGTATTTTCACGATTATACCTGCAGTCTTTTTCATAACTAATAGTTTTATGATTGATTAACAGTAAAATACATAAAATATTGTTTTCATTTTCAGACAAATAAAAGTACTTATTATTCCTGAGAATAAAAAAATCAGCTTCCAGATGCATCCTGCAATGCAAACTCCAAACTAATTATAACTTTGATGTTAACATTTATATCCAATTAAAACTGCAATAATTACTCCATGAAAAAATCGATTACAATCTTCTGTCTTTCCGTATTATTTGCCGGAATAATCAAAGCTTCAATAAAACCAACAAAATTAACCTGTGAATACGTAATCAATCCAATTGCTGTAAATATTCCCAGACCCCGGCTTTCATGGGTAAACATACCTGAAAACAGTGAACGGGGCCAGCTTCAGACAGCCTGGGAGATAAGAGCTGCTAGCACCAAAGAAGGTCTTCTTTCGGAAAACCCTGAATTGTGGAAAAGCGGTGAGGTGATATCCAGTGAATCGGTCAATATTGTTTACAACGGAAAACAGTTAGCGGCAGAGCAGGATTGCTGGTGGCAGGTAAGAGTTTGGGATAGAGATGGGAAAATGTCCGAGTGGAGCGAACCAGCTATATGGAGCATGGGATTGTTAAGTCCGGGTGATTGGAAAGCAACCTGGATCGGTTCTCCATGGCAGGATGAATTACCAATACCACGTCTGAAATTTCCAAATGAAAAAGCAGATTCATCAAAAGAATTCACTGATCCGGCACCATTGATGCGTAAATCCTTTGTTATTAATAAAAAGATCTTATCTGCACGCGCATTTGTAACCGGGCTGGGTTATTTCGAACTGTATCTGAATGGGGAAAAAGTAAGCAAAGATGTTCTTTCTCCAAATCTGACCTTGTACGGGAAAAGATCTGATTTAGGAGAAATCGGGGCTATGATCAATAATAATTTTCGGGAATATCGGGTAATGTATCTTACTTATGATGTTTCAAAGCTATTGATTCAGGGAGAAAATGTGGCAGGGGCAATACTCGGAAATGGATTCTACAATCCGAGAAGCTACTGGACCCAGGGATACGGATCCCCCAGGTTTCTTGCTCAGATTCACATCATCTATACTGATGGAACTGAACAGCTTGTTTATACCGACCAGAGCTGGAAAGTATCCAGGAGTCCAGTTGTTATGGATCAGGTTTATGATGGTGAATTTTATGATGCCAGGTTGGAACAACCGGGATGGTGTTCTCCCGGCCTCAATGATTCAGGGTGGGAAAAGGCTGCACTACGAAAAGCTCCTGAAGGTGCTTTAGAAGCTCAGTTGTCGCCTGCTGACCGCGTTATGGAGAAATTGAAACCTAAAAAAATTGAATATCTGGGGAAGGGTCATTACAGAGTTGATTTCGGTCAGGAAATTTCGGGATGGCTTCATCTTGTGAATGTAAAAGGTGAGTCAGGACGTAAGATCGATATTAAATATATTTGTGAATCACCAATTGGGTCCAATTCCTATACAATGAAGGGAGGAGGTCCTGAATCTTATTCTCCGCGATTTACATGGTTTGTATTCAGTAAGGTTGAAATATCAAACTGGCCGGGGAAACTCAAACCCAAACAAATTATTGCCGAAGCTGTATATTCCAATATTGAAACCACCGGTTTGTTCGAATGCTCAAATCCTCTCTTTAACAAGATAAACAAAATATGGAGGAGAAGCCAGACCGATAATATGCATGGAGGCATCGCTAGCGATTGTCCTCATCGTGAACGGTCGCCGTATACAGGTGACGGCCAGGTATCATGTGTTACGGTGATGCATAATTTCGATGTACGATCTTTTTATACCAAATGGATCCGTGATATATGGGGAGCTCAAAATTCTGAGAACGGGTATGTTCCAAATGGAGCTCCATGGCAGCCTGGTTGTGGTGGTGGAGTTGCCTGGGGTGCTGCAATTAATATCATGCCCTGGGAGTTTTATGTCCAATATGGTGATATTGATATGCTAAGAAACAACTATGATGCAATGAAAGGATATATCAAATACATGCTCACCTGGACTGATGCCCGGGGCATTATGTATTCTCAGGCTCCTGATAAAAATAGACCTAATCAATGGATGAATCTGGGAGATTGGTGCTCTCCGGGACCCTTGCCTCCGGATGATATGGTACATACATTTTATTTATGGCGCTGCTCAGACTTAACTGCAAGGGCTGCAAAGGCATTAGGCAAAACAACTGAATATGATAAATACTTCAAATTAGCCGAAAAAACTAAAAATGCTTTTCAAAACAAGTTCTATAATGTTGAGAAAGGTACTTATGGACCAAACGGCGGAAATATCTTTGCTCTGAAAATGGGTGTGCCCGAAAGTCAGAAGGATCAGGTTCTGTCTGCGCTAAAGGCTGATATTGCAGCAAATAAAGGTCATCTTGATACAGGAATTTTTGGAACGCAGTTTTTCTTTGAAGTTCTGTCTGACTATGGCCTACATGAACTCGCCTATGAAGCTATGAACAAACGCACACAACCAGGTTATGGCTGGTGGATCGATCAGGGTGCCACAACCACCTGGGAACAGTGGGACGGTACAAATTCGAGGAATCATCCGATGTTTGGCGGAGGTATTGTTTGGTTCTATCGTAAGCTAGCAGGTATGAATGCTGATCCTGAGTACCCCGGATACAAAAATATCATTTTCAAACCCCAACCAACCGGTGACGTTTCATTCGCATCGTATGCCAATCAGACTCCGTTTGGTCATGCATCAGTCAGATGGGAAAAAAACCATGGGAAATTCACTATGGAAATTAATGTACCTGTCGGTAGTTCTGCAACAGTATATATACCGGCATCAAATGAATCCGGATTAACTGAAAGCGGAAATACCATTGAGAAAGGAAAATACATTAATTTTTTAGGCATGGAAAAC
>PMIL01000252.1 GCA_003157075.1 Bacteroidales bacterium
TCATGAAATCAATTGAAGCTAAATATGGTAATGAGGTAAAAATCGAGTTCTATGATGTATGGACTGAGTCAGGCAAACCATTTGGTGTTAAATATGGTATTGAGTCAATTCCAACCCAAGTGTTTCTTGACGAAACAGGTAAGGAATATTTCAGGCATGTGGGATTTTTCCCGGAAGAAGACCTGGTGAAGGTATTAGAACAGATGGGTGTAAAACAGTAAATAAAGTATATTTTAATTCACCAAATCATATCATTATGAAACAGTCCATTGGTTTTATCGGCGGTGGGAGAGTAACCAGAATTCTTCTCCAGGCATTTAAAAACAAGAATGCAAAATTCAGCAAAATAGTTGTTACTGAGACTAACAAAGAGGTAGCTGATAATCTGAAAAATATTTTCCCAGAAATTCAGATTGAAGATTCATCTGTTACAGCGTCTCAGGACATTGTATTTCTTTCACTACACCCTCCTGTGCTAATGGATACTCTTGAGCTTATAAAGGGTAGCATTAACAGCAAAACNNTCTAAAGACATTGCCAGGTTGATTCCAAATGCTACATCATATATTAATGAAGGATATAATCCGGTATGCTTTCCTGCCGATTTTGCAGCTAAGGAAAAACAACAAATCCTTGATTTACTCAGTCTTTTGGGTAATACATTTGAGGTTCCTGAAGAAAAGCTTGAAAGCTATGCGATTATGTCAGCAATGTTACCGACTTATTTCTGGTTTCAATGGAAGGAGTTAGCATTGATAGGGCAAAAAATCGGACTTTCTGAAAAAGAAAGCAAAGATTCGATTAACAATACTCTTAATGCTTCTTTAAACCTGATGTACAAATCGGGATTAACTGCAGGGGAAGTTATNNATTTATGAAACTAAATTAATTGGTTTGTTTGAAAAGATTAAACCTTAAATTAACACTATGCCCAATCAAGCCAATCCTTACGAAACAAAAACGATAGCGGATGTATTATCTGAATTAAAAGTCCTTGCCTCAAATGGTCTTTCTGATGAAGATGTAAAACAACGACAAACCACTTATGGCCTTAATGAAGTGGTAGAGAAAAAACAATTATTGGTTCTTCTGTTTCTTAAGCACTTTTGGGGTCTTACAGCCATTATGCTGGAGATTACCATTTTATTATCATTTTTGCTTCAAAAGTATATTGATGTATACTTAATTGGAGGGTTGATGTTGTTCAATGCTATAATTGGTTTTATTCAGGAAAGTAAAGCCGCCAAAACAGTACAGGCATTAAAGCAAAGTTTACAGGTACTTGTGCGCGTCCTACGAAACACTAAATGGCAGAAGGTACTTGCCAGTCAATTGGTTCCAGGTGATATCATACGTGTTAGGACCGGTGATTTTATGACTGCAGATGCTAAAATAATCGATGGCGAAGCAGGGGCAGATCAATCAGCACTTACAGGGGAGTCAATGCTCATAAGTAAAAATGAAGGTGAAATGTTGTTCTCAGGATCTGTAATTAAAAATGGTGAGTGCAATGCGGTGGTAACCGCAACAGGGGTTAATACTTTCTTCGGTAAAACAATCCAGTTGGTTCAGATGGCAAAACCACGTTTGCATATGGAAGAAGTTGTAGCAAATGTAGTGAAGATATTATTTTCAATTGTGCTGGTATTTGTTGGACTAACTATAGTAATTTCATTATTGAGGGGTGAGACAATTATATCCATGCTTCCTTTAGTGCTGATTTTATTGGTAACAGCTGTTCCTGTTGCAATGCCTGCCATGTTTACGGTAAGTATGGCAAAGGGTTCACAGCAGTTAGCTGCCAAAGGCATTCTGGTAAGTCGTTTAAGCGCCACTGAAGATGCAGCAACACTCACTACACTATGCATTGACAAAACAGGAACCATTACACAAAATAAATTGTCTGTACAGGATATAATACCTGATGAAAATTATACCCTTGACGATATTTTACGATACGGAGTACTGGCTTCCGTAGCTGCTAACAATGATCCTATTGATATGGCCTTTCTGCTAAAAGCAACGGATAATAAAACAGATACAGCAGGTTACCAACAGACCTCTTTCACTCCGTTTTCAGCTGCTATTAAGAGAACAGAGGCTACTGTACAAAAAGATGGCAAACAGTTTAAGGTAATGAAGGGTGCTTATAATACTATTAAAAGTTTATGCAACCTTCAACAATCAAAACTTGATAAAGAAGTTGATGGCTGGGCAGCAAAGGGATTCAAAACAATAGCTGTCGCTATTCAAAGAGATAATATAACATCAATGGTTGGCATTGTGGCATTGGTTGACACTCCACTATCTGATTCTGCAAAGATGATCAAAGAGATTAAAGAATTGGGAGTAACAGTAAAAATGCTTACTGGAGACGCACTGCCTATAGCTAAAGAGATAGCTACTCAGGTCGGAGTGGGCGATGATATTGTTGCGGCCAGTTTGTTGAGACAAGCAACAGGAAGCGATGGTTATGCCATTATAATTGCTCATAATGGATTTGCAGAAGTGTTGCCAGAAGATAAATTTACCATCGTAAAAACATTACAGCAACATCATGAGATTACAGGCATGACAGGTGATGGTGTTAATGATGCCCCGGCACTAAAACAGGCCGAAGTAGGTATTGCAGTTAAATCAGCAACAGATGCTGCCAAACAGGCTGCAAGTGTGATTTTACTGCATGAAGGATTGGAAAGCATTATCAACCTGATAACCGTTGGTCGTACTATACACCATCGTATTACCAATTGGGTAGTAAGTAAAATTTCAAAAACATTGTTTACAGTAGTTTATGTCTGTGTCGCTTATATTATTACCGCGCAGTTCGTGGTTAGCGCTTTTGATATGGTTCTGTTGCTGTTCATTATTGATTTTGTTACATTGACATTATCTACCGACATTGTTAGCTGGTCAAAAAATCCTGAAAGCTGGAAAATAAAGCCATTAGTAAAACATGGTTTTATATTAGGAATGCTTTTAATCGCGGAGGCATTATTATGGCTGATTATCGGAAAGAAATATTTTGAGCTTTCTGATATTAACCAGTTGCATTCATTTGGATTTGCTTCCCTGTTTTTCGCCAGTATTTTCAATATATTTGTTGTCCGTACACCCACCAGGTTTTACAAACAACCAATAGGTAAAAATTTATTAATAGCAATAATAGCTGATATAGTATTTGCTTGTATCATTTTATCAATCGGGTTACCAGGTTTCACTACTTTACCTCTTATTGTAACAGGTAGTAGCTTGTTGTATTTTGCTCTCTGCAGTTTAATTATTAACGACTGGGTGAAGGTAAGAGTGAACTCTTGACGTGCTGGGTAAATGATTATTTAAATTCAGTTTAAAGCTTTAATTCTTATTCTTGTAAAAATATTTTCCGGTAATTAGCAATCCTGCAAATACGAAAGCAGCAAAAACTAAACTGCTTAATGAAAGCTGCATTCCACCTGAAAGAATATGTCCACTGGTGCAACCGCCGGCCATCCTGGCACCAATGATCAGGATAAATCCTCCTATAAATGACCATATGATCCGTTTTGCCACTGAATTACCTTTATATTTTTCCCAGTCACTGTGAATTAAAGTTATTTTGAATTCTTTCCTGAACAATGAAATTACTATACCTGAGACAAATGCACCGGTTAAAAACAATAACTCCCATTGTCCGGGTCCCTGGATTTTTGGAAAGTAGCTATTTTGTGTTGTTCCTGTAATTAAATCAGCGACAAATGGATATGCAGTAGATGCTCCAATAATACGATTTGTGCCAACAGTAAGAAATACAACTGCATTTAACATGGCTAAACCTATACCTGCATATAACCATTTATAATTCGTTGATTTTTCCTTTTTATTCAGGATAAAACCTATCCAGATAAATGCTATTCCGATTAAAATATCGAGAATATAGAAAACAAATTGATGTTGCCCAACGAGTGTATATAAAGAAATACTCCCAAGGTCTGGACCTAAGATACCTTGAACAGATGGTAATAATATGGTGTATACAAAACCACCAACCAGTCCACCTATTATACCCAGGAGNNTGTTCCGGGGCAGTACCCTAAAATTGCCATTCCAACACCAAAAATTATCCCGCCTATTGAAATTCCACCTAACAAAAATGGCTTTATATGGTAGGTTGCAAAGCCAAGTCCAATTTCAATCGAAATTATTATTGCTCCAACTCCAATAGCAACTGTAATAGCTTTAGCAACTGCAAAGTTTTCGAGTGTTGCCATCCCACTTATTACATTGTATCGGTTCAGATTTGCATATTGCAGAATTGCACCAAACAAAAAACCCAATAATAAAATTGTAGCATTCATATGAGTTGTTTTTAAGGTTGTTATCGGAAAAAAGTTTTGGTATCTGGTTTTGCCAATATAACAATATGATTTGTCAATGGATGATTTGATATTTCATTGATAATCTTAAGTTCTGCTTTGTTTGCCAAATATTTAATGCCTCCGTTAGCTACAAAACTTTTATAGTTTTTATAATGCTGTGCACCTGCTATAAACTCTATAATTTCACTCAAGTAGCTTGAAAACCCTTTTGGTTTTGGAACAAGATAATCCCCTATGATAATCTTATCGGCAACCCGTGATACATCGTTCAGGAGATTTATTCTTTCTTCTTCATTGATTTCGTGAATAACATATGTTAGCACAGCATAATCATAATGTATTTGGCTTTTATGGATTATTTCTCCTATGTCGCTGTTCTCAAAAGAAATCTTACTATCAGGATTCTGATTTAATGTGAGATTCGCCCTGTCAATGTTTCTTTTTGATAAATCAATCCCTAAAACAGATTTGCATTTATCCGCGAGACTAAATGCTAAACGGCCTGTTCCACAACCTACATCAATTATTAGTGAGTCCGCATCAACCAGATTCTTTATCTGTCCAAATAGTTGATCCTGGTTCGGCGCAATTAATTTATCGTAAAACCAACCATCATACCAGTGGCTTTTATTCGTCGTCATAGGTTTCCTTCATTTACATGCGATTCATCCGGTTTAAAACGAGAGAACTTTTTAAATTGATTTTTGGTAAATCTGAGGGTGAATTAATATTTACAAAGGCAATTTCGGTTTTCTCATTTTTAGTCATCTGTAAATAACCAACATTGACCTCGCTAAGAAAATCCCTGACTGCTCTGCTTTTTCCTTCCAGCAGGAACCTTTCAAGATGATTCAAAACTGATTTTCTATAGATGGCATGCAAAGGTTCAATAAATTGGTTAACCTCTGGAATTAGAACATCATGTTGTCTCTTGCTGAATTCATTAATCTGATCAGAAATAATTTCTTTGTCAAGAAAGGGCATATCACCGGCAAAGACGAAAATTGCATCTTCAGATGATGCCTTTAAAGCAGCATGTATACCACCCAGAGGACCTGCCTTCAAATACTGATCTTTGACTATTTTATATTGAATAAATTCCTGGAATTCTTCTGGCTTATTTGTAACAATTATAATCTCAACAAATAAGTCGCTGATGGTAGAAATTATTCTGGAAATAATAGTTTCTCCATTGATAACAACATTTGCCTTAGTTGTTCCACCGAATCGTTTACTGGAACCTCCTGCAAGGATGACTCCAGAAATTCTGTTTGCCATTAGTAGCGGTCGATTATTAGCAACCTCCAGATGCTTTCTTCTTTTTAGGAGCAGCTTGTAAAGCAGGTTTGGCAGATTCAGAACTTTGGCTTTGAGTTGCCTGAACTGTCATACCTCCGCCCAGTGCCTTTCCCGCACTAAGACGAAAATCATATTTTGCAAACTCTTCATCCGGACTCGTGGATGCTGGTTTCTGAGGATTTAGTATAGCATCAAACCAATAGTTCAATCCACCTTCAAGCACAAAATTGTTTTTATATCCAAGTTGCCTTGTTACCATCCAAGCCTCATTAGCTGTAATGGTACCGTTTGAATAGAATATGTTCATTTTAACATCCTGATTAAGAACATCTGTATATTTGTCCGAAAGCAGGTCAGAAACAGGAATATTTATGGCTCCTGGAAGACTGAATTTTTCAAAATCATCCTGACTTCGTACGTCGATTAGCCTGAATGAAGGATCTTTTTTAACTATCATGTCGGCTACCGTCTCAGGAGAAATATATTGAGTGCGTGTGTTTGCCTCACCAAGCAACTGATCTGCTGTCAGTTTGTATGGTTTTGTTTTATTCTGAGGGACAGCTGCAATGATAAGTCCCATCGGAATTATGAACAGTGCTAAAAGTCTGAGTGGTTTCATAATATTTTGATTTAAGTGTTGTCTTGTTGCTTGTTGCTTGTTGCTTGTTGCTTGTTAATCTCTGATCTCAACCAATAACCAGTAACCAGCAACATTCTCTACTTTTATCTTTTTACTTTTGTCTTTTATCTTTTTTTTAGTACTCTTCTCTGGGGAATCTCTTTTCCGCCCATTCAGCTACCCGGAACATTGCAAGTGCAACCAGTATAAGCAGAAAACCAAATACTCCGTCAGAAAGTCCAATTGTCTGACTGATTTTTGGGAAACCCAGAAATTTGGCAAGATACATACCATCCCATATTTTATAACCCAGTGTGAAAATCAGGATTCCTATAAATAATCCACCGATAAAGACAAAGGCATCTATTTTACCAATCGAAGCGCCACAGAAGCTTGTTCCCGGGCAGTACCCACCAATAATAAATCCGGCACCCATAATTATGCCGCCGACAATGGCCGATGTAAGATAGGTAGGATTAATATAAATAAGGTTAAGGTCTATCCA
>PMIL01000158.1 GCA_003157075.1 Bacteroidales bacterium
TGTCCGGTCAATCCTCCTATCCTGAATTCTTTACCATTAATTGCAACAACAGCCTCAGGCTTTATAGCCCTGATGAGTTCATTGCCAGTCATAATATTTTCGAATCCGGTGGTGGCTCCATCTGGAGACAGGCTAATCGTTCTGGAGACAAGTCCGTTGGAGAGAGTCACAAAACCGTTCTTTTCAGTTATTGCCGATGTGAAAGAGGAACCATTAATGAGCCAGTCGGATTTTTGTGATACGCCATTTATGCAAAATGTGGTGGCAACCACGATAAGCAACCAGGGATATATTTTTCTCATGACCTTTTTTCTTTGAGCAATAAATATAGAATTTATTAACTGTTAAAGTTTCAATAACTGTCAGACTTAAATAATTTTAAAAATTAACATAATTATATGGGGAAGGTAAGTCTGATATAAAAGCTTAAATTTGCACTAATTAAAAATTTAGAAATGATAACTAACGAACAGATAAAAGCTTTATCGGTACGCCGCGATGCGTTAAGGAGGTATCTTTGACATACAGGGTAAACTGGAACTAATTGCGGAAAAGGAGAGCCTTTCGCAACAACCGGGTTTATGGAATGATCCTAAAAAAGCAGAAGAGCTACTAAAATCCATCGCACAATTAAAAAGTTGGACCTCAGCCTTTGATAATATTAATTCTGCTATTGATGACATCAGCATAATCAATGATTTTTTCAGAGATGGAGAAACTACTGAAGAAGAAGTTGATAACCATTATGCAAACTGCCTCTCAATGATAGAGGACCTTGAGGTCAGGAATATGCTGCAGAAAGAGGAAGATCAGCTTGGGGCAATCCTGAAGATCAACTCGGGTGCAGGAGGGACTGAAAGCAATGACTGGGCAGCCATGCTCATGAGGATGTACCTTCGTTGGGCAGAGAGAAATAATTATAAAGTTAAAGAGCTTGATTATCAGCCGGGTGATGAGGTTGGGATCAAGTCGGTCACACTGGAGATTGATGGTGAAAGAGCTTACGGTTATCTGAAAAGCGAAAATGGCGTTCACAGGCTTGTTAGAATATCACCCTTCAATGCACAGGGCAAACGTCAGACAACATTNNGCAGGCGGACAGAATGTAAACAAGGTAGAAACAGCTGTAAGATTGCGGCACAAACCTTCAGGACTGATAATTGAGAACCAGGAAACACGATCGCAATTAAATAATAAGGAGAATGCAATACGAATCCTTAAATCACAACTTTATGAACTTGAACTGAGAAAACAGCAGGAGGAGCAGGCAAAGGTTGAGGGCGAGAAGAAAAAAATTGAATGGGGTTCACAGATAAGATCGTATGTGCTTCATCCATACAAGATGGTTAAGGATTTACGCACAAACCATGAGACCGGAAATGTTCAGGCTGTGCTTGACGGTGATCTGAATCCGTTTATAAAATCTTTTCTGATGGAATTTGCAGGGAAATAGGACCAATCCGCAGATATTTTAATATGATAAATTTCATAGAAACTTTATTCCGCTATTCATTTATTTTGTGTTTTAAATTACAAAGCTGGTAAGAATGGTTCAAAAGGAAAGATTATTTGATCAGTTTCCACCTGTAACTACTAAAGAGTGGCTGGATAAAATCAATTCAGACCTGAAGGGAGCAGATTTCAATAAAAAACTTGTATGGAAAACAAATGAAGGGTTTGATGTAAAGCCTTTCTATAGAATGGAAGATGTTGAAAATCTTATGTATATCAACACTCTGCCTGATCAGTCGCCTTATCTTAGGGGAACTAAGATTAATAATAATAACTGGCTGATAAGACAGAATATTGAAGTAACTAATTACTCAATAGCGAACAGGAAGGCTCTTACAATACTTATGAGAGGTATTGATTCCCTTGGATTTATTATTTCAGATCCGGAATCAATTAATGAGAAGAATTTTGATCTACTCCTCGAAAGAATATTCCTGGAAGGTGTGGAATTAAATTTTCTCACCAATGGCAAAGCCAGGGAGATTATAGATCTGATAATAAATTGTGTAAAAAAATCTTACTCTGACCCGAACAAAATAAGAGGCGCTATTGAAGCAGATCCGTTAAGCAGACTAATGCTGAACGGAACTTTATGTATTCCACCGGAAGAAGGCTTTGACTACCTAGCTTCAGTAGTAAATTCTGCAGCTTCTCTGCCGCATCTGAGGGTTATCCACCTGAATGCGTCAAATTTTAATAATGCCGGAGCAGATATTGTTCAGGAACTGGCATTCGGTATTTCAATGGGAAATGAATATATGGCCCAACTTACCCAGAGAGGAATAAGCAGTGATATGGCGGCGTCAAAGATCAGGTTCAGTTTTGGAACAGGATCAAACTATTTTCCTGAAATAGCCAAGTTAAGAGCTGCCAGAGTACTATGGTCTGTGGTTGCGAATGGTTTTCAGGTTGCAAGGGAAGAAAATCTTAAAATGGATATACATTGCGTTACAAGCGAATGGAATAAAACTGTGTATGATCCTTATGTAAATATGCTCAGAACCCAGACGGAAGCAATGTCAGCTATCCTGGGCGGAGCCGATTCACTTACCGTTGAGCCTTTCGATAAAGTATTCAGGCATCCCGATGAATTCTCAGAAAGAATTGCACGAAACCAGCAATTAATATTAAAGGAAGAAGCTTATTTTGATAAAGTAGCAGACCCTGCTGCCGGTTCATATTATATCGAAAACCTCACTAACCTTATAGCTGAAAACGCGTGGAAATTATTCCTTGAAATTGAAGATCAGGGTGGATTCCTTGCTTGTCTGAAATCTGGATTCATCCAGACTAAATTGTCAGAGTCAGGAGCTAAACGGAAAAATGACATGGCAACAAGAAAAGCTATCCTTCTTGGAACAAATCAGTATCCGAATACTCAGGAAAAGATCTCCGAAACAGTTGATCTGAAAAAGCTATTCGACAAGAAATTATTTGAGAATGAATTAATTGTTGAACCAATTCAGATATTCAGAGGTTCGGAACAGTATGATAAGCTAAGAATTGCAACTGATAAAGCAACCCGACGTCCGGTTGTGTTCCTCCTGCCTATAGGAAACCCGGTCATGAGCAAGGCCAGATCGCAGTTCTCTGCAAATTTCTTCGGCTGTGCAGGCTATCAGCTTATAGAAAATCAGATTTTTATAACAGTTGATGATGCAGTTAAACAGTCTGTTAAATCAAAATCTGATATTGTAGTGATCTGCAGTTCTGATGAAGAATATCCTCTGATCGCCCCTGAGATTTTTATGAAGCTGAAGGATAAGGCAATTATTGTTGTTGCGGGCAATCCAGCATGCAGAGAAGAACTGAATTCTAAAGGAATTGATAACTTCATCCATGTAAGATCAAATGTGATTGAAACACTCACGGAATTTAATAATAAACTGGGAATATAAAGTTGATATGATACAGACAATCAAAAATATAAATTCACAATTACTTATTTACCCCCTTTCTTATTTCCCCCAGGGGGGGGCCGAGCGTTTAAAAATTGCCTTGCAGGCAATTTTAGCGAAGGCGCCAGATTGCCGCGCAAGCCATCGCTCATACTGGCCCCTCCCTAAAATCAACCAAAAGGCTGATTTCTTGACGGTCGGTCCCCCCCGTGGGGGAAGGCAGGGAAGGGGGTGATAAGATAAAATGGTGCAGCTATTCTTATTGATAAAAAATAAATGAGACCAAAATTCATATACAGCGACCTTAAAACCCTACCATTCACAGATAAGGACATCAATGAATGGAACAGGGATAACAATGTACAAAAAGGCTGGATCACTCCTGAAAAGATACCTATTAAAAGCGTTTACACGAAACAGGATCTTGACTGGATGGAACATCTTCACTATGCTGCAGGGCTTCCTCCGTTTTTACATGGTCCATATTCGGGTATGTACACAATGATTCCATGGACGATAAGGCAATACGCCGGATTCTCCACTGCTGAAGAATCGAATGCGTTTTACAGACGTAATCTTGCTGCTGGTCAGAAAGGATTATCAGTAGCATTCGACCTTGCAACCCACAGAGGATATGATTCAGATCATGAGAGGGTAACAGGAGATGTAGGCAAAGCGGGAGTTGCTGTAGATTCAATCCTTGATATGAAACTGTTATTTGACCAGATCCCACTGGATAAAATGTCTGTCTCAATGACTATGAACGGAGCTGTTCTTCCAATAATGGCTTTTTATATAGTCACCGCTCTTGAGCAGGGAGCAAAACTTGAAGAATTAAGCGGCACAATCCAGAATGACATTCTGAAAGAATTCATGGTAAGGAACACATATATTTATCCACCGGAGTTCTCAATGAGAATAATTGCTGATATTTTCAGGTATACTTCCGAAAAAATGCCTAAGTTCAATTCAATAAGCATCTCCGGCTATCACATGCAGGAGGCAGGGGCAACATGCGATATTGAGCTGGCTTATACCCTTGCAGACGGGCTTGAATATCTGAGAACAGGGATCAGGGCCGGCATTGATATTGATGCTTTTGCACCGCGGCTGTCATTTTTCTGGGCTGTAGGCATGAATCATTTTATGGAAATTGCCAAGATGAGGGCAGCCAGGATGCTATGGTCAAAAATTGTTAGTGAGTTCAATCCGAAAAATCCAAAATCACTTGCGCTCAGGACTCATTGTCAGACATCAGGCTGGAGCCTAACGGCACAGGACCCATACAACAATATAGTGCGTACGTGCGTCGAGGCAATGGCCGCGGCGTTCGGGCACACGCAGTCCTTGCACACCAACGCGCTGGATGAAGCCCTAGCGCTGCCTACGGATTTTTCCGCGCGCATCGCGCGTAACACGCAGCTTTACTTGCAGGAAGAGACCGACATCACTCGCAT
>PMIL01000157.1 GCA_003157075.1 Bacteroidales bacterium
GAATACATCCTGTACGCAGTTGCCTTATCTTTTTTCAAAGAATACAACTTATAAGCCAGGTGGGCAGCAAAGAGATAGGTTTCCTTTTCATTTTCGGCAAGGTAGATCCGGCTCTCCTCCGACATATAATTATTCCTGATCCTGTCAATAAGCTGAATTGCAAGCTCAATTGTTTCAAGACTTTTTACAGCCGCTTTGCGTTGCATCATAGTGTCTTTCAGTTCACCGGCGAAGGACTCAAGCGCCTGTGCTTTGCTTTTAAGGTTGTCAAGCAGACGGATATCGAAGAGAGAAGAATCGATTGAAGGATTGGTAAAGATATTAGGATTGTTAAAGCCTTTAACAACGGCGATAAGGGATTTCTGATAATAGCTCAGAGCTGAATCTATTTTATCCTGGCTCATATAGTCATCGCCTACATGTTTATATGCTAATGAAGTCAGGGTGTGCTTTACCCCATAATTTCTTATACATATCAAGAGTGCTCTGTTATGGGCAAATAAAGCTTCATTAACCTTACCTGCTGATCGAAGAAAAAGCCCGTAATCATAATATACTTCAGCCAGTCTGTAATAATATTCCCCGGATTCATCGCGAAAACTTGATGTACTTATAATATAGAACTCCTCTGCTTTTTTTGTAATTCCTAATTTAACATATGTTTTAGCAATATTGAGATAAGTAAGAGATAGGTTGGAGATCTTAAATCTTGAGTTAAGCTTTACGTTCTTTTCAAGATAACTGAGTGCTTCCGGATATTTTTTTGTTTCATTATAAGCGATACTTATGTTTATATATGCAGCTGAAAGGCTGTTAAATACATTTCTGTCACTCGTTCCGAGATTCTGGTATATCCTTATGCTTTTTTCTAGATATTCTTTAGCTACATCATAGGTCTTTTTAATGTTTAATATATTTCCGCGATTATTATAAATGTCAGCGGTTTTTTGAGAATTTTGATCATTTTTCGATATATAAGATTCAGCTTTGATGTTATATTCAAGAGCTTTGTCATAATTCCCCAATGTCAAACTAACTACGCCAAGATTGTTATAACCGGCAGCTAATTGATCGTTGGTGAGCGGATCCTTTGATTCCAGAAACAGAAGAAGTGCCTTCTCTGCTTTTAAGAGGTCTCCCGAGTCATAGAGTTCAATAAATCTCTGAAATAATAATTCTTTATTTTCCGCTGGTGATTGAGAATACCCATTGAAAATAAATGAAGAAACAATAGATATAATTAAAATTATCTTTTTCAATTCTCAAAATTGTGACAACCATTCATGAAGCTGATTTATCCGCCAAATTAACAAAAAAAGCGTAATCCCAGGTTTGGAATTACGCATCTATTTCACAAGGAAAATTTTTAGTTAAAATTAAAATTTTGGTCTTATTATTACTGATGCACCGCCATTACCTTCGTCGTCACCACCGCGAATATAACTCATAGCCTGAATGTCTAATACCTCTTTTTCTGAGAGTTTTGAAATTAACTGATCAAGATTCTTGATTGTTTCTGATGATTTGTCTGCTCTTTTCATGATTTTATATTTTAAGTTTAGTAATAATTTCTGTTGTTTTATGGGAATGGGTTCATAATTGTTACCTGATGAATTGTTAAATAACTGGTCTTTTTTAAGTATCAGTACCACTAAAGCACTGATGAATAATCAAATATAAAAATTAAAAAAAATCTGATCCGGAGACAGATCGACTCCTTTTTCATGTCTTTTCAAAGAAAATATGACATCGTTATCTCTTCGTCCCTTAGTCCCTTCGTCCCTTCCTCTCCCATTCTCCCATTCTCCCATTCTCCCATTCTCCAATTCACCCATTCTCCCATTCTTTTTATCTGTTCCTTCATTAACTCCCTTAATCCACAGCATTTTCCGGCAGAAATGTGAATTGTCTGGTAACAATTTACGACTAAACCTGATAAAACACTACAATTTGACTAAAGAGATAAGATGTTCTGTCTGATTTTGTGAATAGAGTTTCAGACATTTAATTTATATAAATACGAAAAAATAAAAATGATTAAAAAGTATTATGTGGCTGTAAGGCCTCAGACAAATCAGCTTCACGCAGTTCATCAGGAAGGTTGTCCATTTCTGCCGGATGATGGCAAAAGGATATTTTTAGGTCAATTTAAATCGGGGAATGATGCTGTGAGAATGAGTGCAAGGCATTTCACCGAGACAGGAAGTTGTCTCTTCTGCTGCAACGAGAGTAAATCTTTGCCGGATAATTCATCAGGATCAAAATTGTCAGGACAGGATATTGTTTCTGTAAGACCGGAGATTCCTGTTTCATTCATGCAAAGCATGCTTTGTTGTCTGAATTAATAAAGCGCTTATTGTTTAGGGTATGTGCAGAAAGCAGATGTGCAATCCGGAAGAATCAAAGGTTTAATGTAAAATCATCCGCATCATTCATGACCGGAAATTTTTTCCTGAAATCAGCCAATTCAATCATGGATAATTCAGCTGTGATCGAACACTCCTGATCAGTATCTGCAAATTCAATTGGTTCCCCCCTGGGATTGATTATCATTGATTCTCCGCAATACCTTATACCTTCACCATCAGTACCTGTTCTGTTTGATCCAGCTACATAACATTGATTTTCAATCGCCCTGGCTTTCAAAAGAGTACTCCAGACATTTTTCCTGATCTCCGGCCAGTTTGCAACATAAATTATCAGATCACTTTCATCCCGGTTTCTGCTCCATACCGGAAAACGCAGATCATAGCATATCAGAGGAATGATCCTCACTCCCCTGAAAAAAATCACCACCCGGGAGATCCCTGAGGAGAATAGCCTGTCCTCTCCTCCCATGCTGAATAAATGACGCTTATCATAAGACCATGTTTCACTTTCCGGTGTCACGAGCACCCATCTGTTGAAGAAATTAGTATTCTCTTTTACAATATAACTTCCGCAAACTCCAAAGTTTCCTTTTTCAGCAATACCCTTCATCCATCTGAAAGTTTCTCCGCCGGGAGATTCTCCCAGTTCAAAAGGTTTCATGGAAAACCCGGTGTTGAACATTTCAGGTAGTATAATTAAATCCGTTTTATTGTACAACGGGAATATAAGCTCTGTAATATTCTGAAAATTACGGGATTTATCTTCCCATACAATATCCGGTTGAATTACAGAGATCTTCATATGATGCAAAGGTATAATTTGTTTTAATAATTAACCTGAATCCTGATAAGAAGTATCCCGTTTCGGGNNGGGAATAATACAGTGGAAGCAAGGGGACAAAAAAAGTACAGGTTTTTATAAAGCCTGTACTCTTCAATAATAGTTTTAGGTTTTATTTCTTATTTAAAGAAGCATAATAATCCGTAAAGATGGTATTTATAAGCGGTTTGTAGTAGAGCCAGAAGAATCGTCTTGTATCATCAGCTTTATCGGAATAGAGAATGCCTTTGAGTTTCTCCACACCTTTAAAACGTGCCATACAGATCGGAGCATCGTAAGTAGCAAAATCGCCTGAAAAATAAAATATTCTTTTACTTACCGGATCCTGTACAACGGCAGGGAACTCATTTTGCAATCCGTTATTGGCCAGCAGGGTATCACCAAGAGATGTGGCGTCAATTTTGAATTTTGAGATAACCTGATTCTGTAGGGGATCAATAATATCGAACCACTGATCAAATGCGACTGAAGACAGTACACCGTATTTCTGTGAAGACGCATCATCAGTTATTATACGGGGAAGAGCGCTTTTAAGCTGAGTCCCCATTTCGAGAACTACAATATCCTTTTCCTTAAGTATAACGATTCCGGGTTTTGTGAATGTCCAGGGTTTCCTGTATTCTTTACGGTACATGGCTGTCATCCAAACCGGGAAATCATCAGAAGCGGTATCGAGGGTACTGAAATATTTTCCGGTCCAGCCTGTAAACGTAATTCCCAGCTTTTCCTGTGTTCTGACAGATTCAAATTGAGCCGTAGGGTAATCGAAAGTGTTATATTCCATAATAATAAGCTTATTCCTGTCTTTCATTTCTTTTAAAAGGAGGAAGTCATTATTATTAAGTCCGCCATAAATTTTTCTTGATTTGCGACTTTTGTTTATGCCTCTGAACCAGTCATTAAAAAATACTCCGTAAGTATCTGTAAAGTATACAGCATCGTTTTTCTCGGCCAGGCCAATCAGATCAGTCAGACGATAATCGTTTCTGTCCCATTTCTTGTCACGAATCGGATGCTGCGGAAAAAATCCGAAGTAATCCTTTGTATATGAATAACTTGTATTGCTTTCTTTCTTTACGAATCTATTGTTGGTAAGTATCCAGGTAAACGATTTATGATGCTCTCGTTCCAGTGTTGGAACTGTCTTGTCAACTATTATAATATCCAACGGCTTTTTTGTTTGAGAGTTCCATCGGATCAGATTGATTACAGGAAGGGCAATAATAACTGCCAGGATGACAACTACAATAAGCAGGGTTTTTTTCATAACTGAATAAATCTGAATGTATTCAAATACAATAATGACAAACGGATTATTTCTCTAAAATCAAATTCAACTGATAAATGTATTAATTTATTTTTTTTAAAGAAAATAAATCTGAGGCAATTTAGTAAAAATAATTGAACTGCAAAGCGAGTTAGTATCCACAGGCTGAATTATTGCCTCTTTTGTCAGCACCGCTTGCTCTTTTCCCTCCGGGAAGGATCATTATTGCATTTATACTGCCTATAGCTGAGCGTTCTATTAGTATATGGCCCATATCTGCGAGTTTCTTAAATGTCAGACTGTCGGCAGCGCTTTTCTCATAACTTATCTGGTCGGGTAACCATTGATGATGAAACCTTCCGGCATCAACAGCCTGTCCTATATCCATTCCAAAATCGAGCACATTGACAACCACCTGAAAAACCGAGGTAGGAATTGTTGACCCGCCGGGTGACCCAACAACAAGAATGAGGTTTCCCTCTTTTTCCACAATGGAAGGAGTCATCGAGCTAAGCATTCTTTTGCCGGGTTGTACAGAATTAGCTTCACCGCCGACAAGGCCAAACATATTCGGGAAACCGGGTTTTATGGAAAAATCGTCCATTTCATTATTAAGAAGAAAACCTGCACTATCGACCACAATACTGTTCCCGAATGTGTTATTCAGAGTTGTTGTGACAGCAACAGCATTTCCGCCCGCATCGACCACTGAATAATGNNCTAATCAGCTGATTAACAGGCGTTTTTATAAAATCAGGATCTCCCATGTACTCTGAACGGTCAGCGAATGCCCTTCTCTCTGATTCAACCATCAGATGAATTGTTTGTGCGGAGTTGAAACCCCATTTTGTGAAAGGGTATGGAGTAATCATCTTTAAAAGCTGGATCAGTATAATTCCACCGCTTGACGGTGGCGGAACTGTAATGATCCGATATCCTTTGTAATCAGCTGTGAGAGGGATTCTTGATACAGAATTGTAATCTTTCAGATCCTGTTCAGAAACTATACCGTTACCTCTAAGCATTTCCCGGATCAGAAGCCTGGCTGTCTTTCCAGAATAAAAGCCATCGCGTCCGTTATCTCTTATTCTCATGAGTGTTTCAGCGAGAGCGCTCTGGATCAGAACATCTCCCTCCTTCCACAATGAATCTTTGACAAATGCAGGTTTGAATGAATTTCGTTCAATGAATAGTTTTCTGTTTGAATTCATGTCATGCGCTTGTCCGCTGGTAATTTTAAACCCTTTTTCCGCAAGGTCTATTGCAGGCTGAATAACATCCTTAAAAGGAAGTCTCCCATATTTCGAATGAGCCATAATCATCCCATCCACTGTACCCGGTACCCCGCTTGCAAGATGTGTATCGGTGCTTTTTCCTTCTATGACATTTCCCGATTTATCCAGATACATATCGCGGGTTGCTTTAGACGGAGCCTTTTCCCTGTAGTCTATGACATCATTCCTGCCGTCGCTTGTCCTGATCAGCATAAAACCTCCGCCGCCAATATTACCTGCTTCAGGAAAGCAAACGGCAAGCGCAAATTCAGTTGCCACTGCAGCATCGATGGCATTTCCTCCTTTCTGAAGAATCCTTACACCAATCCGCGAACTCTCGCGATGTGCAGA
>PMIL01000328.1:0-15290 GCA_003157075.1 Bacteroidales bacterium
GACCATTCCTGTAAGCAATTCTCAGCCATTTATGATCTTTTGACCACGGTTCATAATTATAAATGAAACCTTCATTTGTGAGAGCATAAAGTTTTTTGTGATCCGCAGTAAGACTAATGATATTTTTAATTGATTCAAGCTCTATCCATTTAATGCTTTTTTTAGATAAGTCAGCCGACCACAATGAGCCATTCAAATCAGCAGCAAACAGTTTATTGTCAGATGCTGCCAGGGCAGTCACAGATTTATCCACTGAGCCGATCTTCTTCCATTTTATTACTCTCTGCACTTTTGTTTCCAGCAAATCTCCATTGTTGCTGACAGCGTAAAGTTTACAATTTAAGCCGGCAACGCATTTAATATTCTCTGCCTTCCCTGCTTTTTTCCATGCTGAGTTGTTTATTGATGGATTCATCCACAACAGATCACTATTACTCACAATGTATAATTTATCTGTCAGGCCACCCATAGCAGTAATTTCCGATACCGGTCCTTTATTGATCCATTGGAGAGTGAAACGTCCTTCTTTTGGAGCTCCATAACCACCAAGATGAAGGGAGACCAATGACTGATCAGGTTCAATATTTGCCTGTGAAGTGCCTATCAGATAAGACGATTGGGAATAAGAAAAATTTGGTAAAAATATTAACAGCAGCAATAATAAATTTCTCATTTTCATTGCATAAACAATTTATCTTTTGCTTTTACATAAGCCTTACGATGTTCAAAACTAAGTCATGTTTTACTTATCTCAATTGCATTCTTTTGGATCTTGCGTATAGCTTCAGCGATCTGCTCCATATCTGTTTTTGAACCGAGCAGCATAGTCTGGAAGAACCATACAGCCTGGTCAGTAAGTTTATCGTTTTCAGGGCATTGATTACGTTCAAGCCACTCACTCATGGTTTTTTCACCATAAATTTTCAGATAATACGGATTCTTTGCCAGGTCTGTGACATAAGCATCTTTATTCATCTTCCCATAACCATTGGAACAAGGAATTCCTTCTTTCTGCAGTGCATCGAGGAATTTAAAGCGATCAAGTCCTTCGAATCTGGTTTTATCATAACGGAACATATAAAGATGATAAGCACTTTTTGTAACTCCTTTATAGAGTTTTGCAGGCATAATACCGGGAATATCTTTAAGCAGTCTGGTAAGATAGTCAGCGTTTTCAATCCTCTTATTTGCCTGAGTTACAACACGAGTCATTTGCGACAATAATATCCCCGCCTGGAATTCTGTAATACGCATGTTGGAACCACGGGTTCCTGAGCCGGTAGTAAAGGCCGCAGCACTTCCACCCTGACCCTGATTATGAAACGTATAACACTTCTTTGAAAACATTTCATCATTTGTAAGAATTGCGCCGCCTTCCCCTGAGTTAAGATTTTTGCTTGCCTGAAAACTGAAACCGCCTGCAAGACCCCAATTACCTACACACTTCCCTTTCCACTCAGCAAAATGTGCCTGACAAGCGTCCTCAATTACAGGTATCTTATGCTTTCCTGCTACTTCAAGTATTTTGTCAAGATCGGCAGGAGTTCCGCCGAGATGTACCGGCATGATGATTTTTGTGCTATTGGTTATGGCAGACTCAATCTTATTGGCATCAATCTGAAAGCTTTCCAGGTCGGTATCGACAAATATTGGCAAAGCGTAATTCAGAACTACGACATTGTAGGTTGCGACAAATGTATAAGGAGGTATAATTACCTCATCCCCGGGGCCAACTCCCAATGCACCGAGCATAACATAAAGTGCATTTGTCCCGCTTGATACACCAAGAGCATGTTTCGCTGCGGTGAGTTTTTTGAATTCATCTTCAAAGCGTGAGGCAGTATTGCCACCAAGACGGCACCATTTGGCACTTTTCAGAACATCAAGTAGTTCCTTTTCGTCCACTTGATCAATGATTGGCCAATCAGGCCAGTTACCTGTAAACGCTTTAGGTCCTCCTAAAATTGCTGGTTTTGCCAGATGACCATCTGAAGAACAGGCAATTGTTGGTAAACCAATCGTAAGTCCTGCTCCAACTATCGATGCAGTGCTTATAAAATCCCTTCGAGTCAAACTCTTTTTCATTTTACATTCCTCCTGGTTCATTTATAATTCAAATGTTAGTTAAAATCAGATTTTTGTTTTTACTGCTTAATCCTTTCCCTGTCAGTAAAAACCAAATTAAGTTTCAATCGTAATAACCTTTCCGGTGTGAGCTCTTTATGAAGGATCTGTTCTCCTGAGTCGGTATAGATACTTTGTCTTAAAATTAAGTATATCCTGATACATTTTTGTTGGTGCTTTTTCCGCGCCTAAAATGGATTCTTTCCTAATTTGCAGTGCTCACAAACAAAAACGGAAGGAAGCTCTGCATGACATTGAAAGTAAATTTATAGAAATATTTTATTATTAAAATGTTTTTAAAGAAGTATTAATCAATAAGCCAGGTACAAACCAATTGCCAAATGGTTCTTGAAAACAAATCAAACCATTCAGTATTATTGAGAGACAGATTAACCATTTCATCTTTTTGCTATATTGTAACCACAAAATATCAATAGTTTCTTATATGACAGATAAAAGCAGAATCGGTAAAAAATCCGTACAATCAAATTGGATGACAGTCGGAACAATCGGGTTGTTATTTTTCATTTTTGGTTTCGTTACCTGGCTAAACGGAATACTGATACCCTATCTGAAGATTTCCTGTGAACTGAACCATTTTGAATCATATCTGGTTGCGTTTTCATTTTATGTTGCCTATGTAATAATGGCAATACCTTCATCCTGGCTGCTGAAAAAGACAGGGTTGAAAAAGGGTATGATGTTCGGATTGTTCGTCATGGCCGGCGGAGCTCTGCTTTTCATTCCAGCGGCAATGACGAGAACTTATTCTCTCTTTCTAAGCGGTCTCTTCATCATGGGAACCGGACTTGCCGTTCTTCAGACTGCATCGAATCCGTATATTACAATGCTTGGTCCCATCGAGAGCGCTGCCCAGAGAATCAGTATAATGGGAATATGCAATAAGTCGGCCGGGGTGATTGCGACTTATCTTTTTGGGGTAATGGCATTAAAGAACGGGGATGCTCTTCTTGCGAATCTTAAAACCATGGATGCGGTGCAAAAAGCAGCTGCACTGAACGATCTGGCTTCCAGGGTAATCGTACCATACATAGCAATGACTTTAATCCTGGTATTAATCGGGATATTTGTGAAAGTTTCACGATTGCCTGAGATCGATCCCAATGTCGAAAATACCGGGGAAGATGAAAAGTTTTATGGTTCTAAAACTTCAATATTCCAATTTCCATTCCTGTTGTTGGGCGTACTGGCCATATTTTGTGATGTGGGGCTTGAGATTGTTGCAGGTGATACAATTATCAGTTACGGTCTCAGTCAGGGAATTCCGATCTCAATTGCCAAACACTTTACTTCCCTGACAATGATTGCTTCAATCATAGGCTATTCAATAGGAGTGATTGTCATCCCACGTTATATTTCACAAAGCAAAGCACTTAGAGTCTGTGCGGTCCTTGGTATTGCATTTACCTGTGTGGCTGTTGTATCACCGAGGATGATATCGGTAGTGTTTATTGCCTTGCTTGGAATGGCCAACTCTTTAATATGGCCTTCTGTCTGGCCTCTTGCAATTGAAGGGCTGGGACGTTTTACCCGTATAGGATCGTCACTACTCATTATGGGTAATTTAGGTGGAGCTTTGTTACCATTATTATATGGACGTCTTGCAGATGTGATAAATACGCAAAAGGCTTATCTTATTGTCATCCCCTGTTATTTTTTCATCTTATATTACGCCATGGCAGGTCACAATGTTGGAAAGCGTGTAAAAAAGTTACCCGAATCAGCTTAAATTCTTACACCTTATTATATGATAAAGATAGAAGCAAGTGTTTCCAAAGGATGGCTCCATAAATATGGGGGATTCAATTTTACTGACCAGTATTACCTTGACCCGGTATTCCGTTGGGATCTGGATAATAAAATAAACAGATTTATAAATGAGAAATTTCCATCATATGCCATTTACAATATGGAGGCCAATCTTGTTCAGGCAAAATATGTAAGAGTCAATCATGTGCTTGTTGGTGCAATTCAGCCCAATATGATACTGGCTACCATTCTTGGAGCAAAATTCTCATTTTTTGAAGATAAAGATGCAGATGTCCTGGGCAGGCCGCTTGAATTTATATCAAACAAGAAGGATTTGCCATCGCTCGATTCCATTCTGGATCACCATCTGGTAAAAGATCTGGAAAAACAAATGCAGGTGGTAAGTAAAACACATCCTGAATTCAGAATAATCCCCCCCTTTTTCTGGGATGAATCGGGACGGGCAACCATCCATGGAATTGTTACAACCTCCCTTAAACTCACAGGTGATAACATAATGATCATAATGATGTCGGATCCTGATCTTGCTCATGCCATACATCAATGGATAGTTGATGCTTATGTGATTCTGATCAGTCATTTTTCCGAATTGGCTAAGCTGCCAGTTACTTCCGTTCATGTGGGAGAATGTGCGGGAACCATGATTTCATCGGAGTTATATGAAGATTTTGTTGTTCCGTATATCAGTCAGCTTGGAAATAAGCTGGGAGCAGTCCGGCTGCATTCCTGCGGAATTTCCGATCACCTGATAAATGCAATATCGCATATTCAAAATTTAAAAATTATTGATACAGGGTCCGGAACATCAATCGGAAAGATCCGGGAATTAATGGGACGCGATTTTGAGATAAATATTGCCCCTCCCATGGAACTGTTGATGGATGGTATACCACGGACAGAGATTATTGCCTGGCTCAATCAAACATTGTCGGAAAACCAGGACGGTCCTCTTCAGATAGCTTATCATATGGAAACAGATTACGACATAAGTAACTGTCTGGTAATCCATGATGAACTTGCGAAAAGAGGACTGATTACCAATATGAGATTATATTGAAATTATTCTTAGTGCTCCCGGCTTGTCCTAATTTTAGTATTAGGCTGGCTTGGGAGGTTCAGTCCTGATCACTTTCGTATTTCCGCCTTGTTCAAGTAAAATATCCACCGGTTTGTTAGTCTTCCATGACCCTCCGGTAAAATCGGGAACTTCGACAGAGTTGGAATGATTGGCTACTGACTTTTCACTGAGAGGCGCTACAGAGCTCCAGAGTGCTGCATCGTAACAGTCCTGATCAAGTGGCAGTCCGTTTCGAAGGCAGTCAATTAATCGCCAATCCTCAAGAAAATCCATTCCACCATGGCCTCCGACTTGCTTTGCTAATTCACCGATCTTTTTGACAATTGCCGGTTTATATTTTTCTTCTAATGACTTAAATGCCTCATCCGAAACCCATTCATCTCCAATGGATATTTTTGCAGGCGAAGGATATTTCAGTGCAGCGGCTTTTGTTCCGCTTATCTTATGAATTCTGGAATAAACATTTGGAGATGTTACATCATGCTGTACCATTATTGTACGTCCTTTATTTGTCAGGATGGTAGTGGTAGTCATATCACCCCTGTATGGATTATCAACAAATGGTTTAAAGAAATCGTCAGTGGCAGCAAGTCTTTTAGCTGTCTCGTTCATCATGAAATCCTTACTCATAACGGAGACAAGTAAGTCCATTTTATCGCCTCTGTTTATGTCCAATACCTGACATACCGGACCTAATCCATGTGTTGGATAAAGACTTCCTCTCCTGCTGGCATTTTCTCTGAGACGCCACATATTCCAATATGAGTTTTTGTTAAAATTACTTCCAAGCAGGTTATGTATATAAGCGCCTTCGCAATGCACGATTTCTCCAAAAAATCCTTGTCTTGCCATATTCAGCGTAAGTAATTCAAAAAAGTCATAACAGCAATTTTCCATCATCTGGCAATGCTTCCGGGTCTTCTCAGATGTCTCAACAAGCTGCCAGCATTCATCCAGATTATCAGCTGCAGGAACTTCGATAGCAACGTGTTTACCATGTTCCATGGCATAAACTGCCATCTGGGTATGCAAATTCCAGGGAGTACAGATATATACCAGATCTATATCATCCCTTTCGCATAATTTCTTCCAGGCATCAGCATCACCTGAATAGAGAGCAGGATTAAATCCCGCAAATTCTATGCTTTTTTTAGCTTTTGCAACTTGCTCGGGAACAATGTCGCATAAGGCTTTTATTTCCACTCCTTCAAGGAGACTCATATTCATCAGATGACCTGGCCCCCTGTTCCCAAGACCGATAAACCCAATACGGACTGTATCTATTTTTGGAGCAGAGTAACCAGACATATTAAATTTCTGTTGATGTGCAGTGCTTGCGATCCGAGCCGTACCTGATTCATCACTATGATTGTCCTTACCTGATGAAAATGCGGGTATAATACTTGCGCCAATAAGACCAATCCCGGCAAGACCTGAATGTTTTAAGAATTTTCTGCGGTTAGTTTTCATTCTTAAGATTATTAATACGTTATAAACTTCTAATCAGTATTCAATTTTTTGGAATAAGTTCATTCAACCAGCTAAAAACAATATTATTTATAACTGATAAATTTCCCGTTTTTATAACAATTTACACCACTATCGGTACCGAGCCATACAACACCCTCATGATCAGCAGCTATGCAAAGTATATTGTTGCTGTTCAGTCCATTATCTATTGTAAAAGAGGTCCATGCAGAACCATCAAAAACAGAAACACCGCCCTTTGTTCCGAACCACAGTTTCCCGTTATTGTCCTCAGCAATTGCCTGAACGAAGTTATTTACAAGTCCTTCGCCGGTTGTAAAAGCTGTCCAGTTTTCAATCGTTTTATTACCAGTATGCCTTGCAACGCCCAGATCGGTTCCAAACCATTGTGAACCATCATTAGCGATGAAAATGCTGTAGATTTTGTCGGACGGCAGAATAATTGGCCCCCACATTGAATAAGTGGAAGCACCGGAGATACCATCGACATTCTGATAAACTCTCGCAACACCAGCTCCCTCTGTCCCGACATAAAGTGTATCCCCATTCCGATTGGTCGCAATTGATGTTATCAGAAAATCTGAAAACATCTCCTCGGGATAAATCTCAAAATAAGAAGGAGAAAGCCATTTATTATTTCTAAAGGCAGATACACCCTTATCTGTAGCAAACCAGCGGATCGGATTTTTCCCGATAGCAACACGTATAACATTTTTACTCAGAATGGGAGTATCTTCAGGATGATAAGTAGTTGCACCTGTCCTTTCATCAATAGGCAGACTGGCAACAGTCGCCCCGTTCGGTGTTGCCATCCAAAGCTCTTGACCGTCAGGATTATGTTCAAATGCTAAACCATTGAGATTCTGTGTCGGAACTTTTGTGTTTTTATTATGCAGTTTCCATTCATTCCCATTAAAACTTAAAATTCCTGCTTCAGTTAAAAACCATTTGATATTGTCATCATCTACTATAATAGCAGAAAATGTTTTTGCCGGAAGTCCTGCTTCATTTGAATTAGTGACCTTTAAAGAATCGCGTGCAGGTTCCTGGCACTTAACCGGAATTACTGGAAGGAAAACCAGTATTGTAAATACAGCAGCACAAGTTGAAAAGTATCTGACCCGGGAAATGTTTTTCTTCATTTTATCACAGGCAATGAAAATTCTCATAAATGGAGCCAATAAAGGACAAATCTCAACATTTTTTTTGTAATTCATGATAGAAATTATTTTGACAGGTAAGCAAAAATATAAAATCTGTATGATGAATAAATATAGTGAATTCTATTCAGTGTTGTTTGCAATTCTGTTTTTATTATTTCAAAAACATTATGCTGTTTTGGGAACCGGTTTGTACTAAATTTTGTAATTTTAATCACGATATCCTGATTGACCTGGCATGAAAGCCATTCAGAAGTTTATGTTTTTCCTTACCAAAAGACTTAAAACTTACACATCAGATAACATGGATACATACTCACAAATACAAAAAATGATCATATGAACAGAAGAAATAGCTTATCCGATAATTTATCAGCATTCATCCTCATTCTCTGTGCCTGTCTTATGTCCGTTCAAAACGTGCAGGCACAAATGATTGATATTTTATTGAAAGGTGGTCATGTAATTGATCCGAAAAACCACATAGATTCTCAAATGGATGTGGCTATTATTGAAGGTAAAATATTTCAGGTGGCACCCGACATTTCTGTAAAAAATGTCAAAAAAGTTATTGTGGTCACAGGAATGTACGTGACTCCCGGACTGATTGATATGCATGTGCATGCATTCCAAGGTACGGATCTTCATTCTTATATCGCAAACGGATGGGATGCCTTGCCTCCCGATGGATTTACCTTCAGGGCAGGAGTTACTACTGTGGTTGATGCAGGCTCGTCAGGATGGAGAAATTTTCGTCTGTTTAAGGAACAAACCATCGACAGATCCCAGACAAGAATACTTGCATTCCTGAATATTGTCGGAAATGGAATGGTTGGAAGATTTGAAGAACAGGATGTGACTGATATGAATCCTGTTATGACAGCCTATATGATAAACCGCTTATTTCCGGATATTCTCGTAGGAATAAAATCAGCCCATTACTGGGGTCCGGATTTTACGCAGGTAGACCGTGCTGTTGAAGCAGGCAATTTAGCGAATGTCCCGGTCATGGTTGACCTTGGTGAACATCATCCTCCACTGCCTATCGAGGAACTTTTTATGAAACATCTGCGTCCTGGCGACATCTGGACCCATACATACGCAAATGCACCTAAAGATCGTGAGGTTCCTGTTGATGAAAACGGGAAGGTAAAACCTTTTATTTTTGAAGCACAAAAAAGAGGGATAATATTTGATGTGGGTCACGGTGGCGGTGCCTTTTACTTCAGTCAGGCAATCCCTTCCATACAACAGGGGTTTATTGTTGATGTTATCAGCTCCGATCTGCATACCGGAAGTATGAACAGCGGCATGAAGGATATGGCTAACCTGTTGTCCAAGTTTATGAATATGGGCTTGTCAGTTCAGGATGTCATTTTACGAGCCACAATGAATCCCGCAAAAGTTATTAAAAGGCCTGATTTGGGTAATCTGAGCATAGGTACAATAGCTGATGTTGCAGTATTCAGTCTGAGAAAGGGCGATTTCGGATTTCTTGATGTAAGTGGGAAAAAATTAAAAGGAACTCAAAAACTGGAAACCGAACTGACTATACGCGCAGGAAAAATAGTATGGGATCTGAACGGTATAGGTGCACCTGTTTGGGACGCCAAACCCCAATAAGGTCGAAAAGGTATCAATTAGTATTGAGAAGAATCTGATAATGAAAATATTAAATGATTAACTAAATCAGCAAATAACATGCATGCCACTTACATTGTGACTAAAAACCTGATCAAAGGTTTGCGTTCAAATATTTTGACTTCATTGTTACTATCATGTTTCCTCATATTTATTACTGCTGCCGCTCAGTCACAGGAGATTGATATTCTCCTGAAAGGGGGCCATGTTATTGATCCGAAAAATAATATAGATTCCCAGATGGATGTTGGTATTGCCAATGGTAAAATCCTGAGAGTTGCCACCGATATTCCTGTAAGCATTGCAAAAAAGGTAATAGACGTAAAAGGCATGTATGTAACACCCGGTCTTATAGATATTCATACACACGTTTTTGTTGGCAGCAATCAGGGTTTCGCCGATGGATTTTCGAGTGTGTCGCCTGATGATTTCACTTTTAAGGCTGGTATTACAACAGTTGTCGATGCAGGAACATCGGGTTGGAGAAACTTCCCGGTTTTCAAGAGACAGGTTATTGACCGGTCACAGACGCGGGTCCTGGCCTTTCTTAACATTGCAGGTTCGGGCATGACGGGATTTCCATCCGAAGAGGACATCAATGATATGGATTCGCGCATGACTTCTCTTGTTATTAAGCAATATCCTGAGATTATTGTAGGCGTAAAAATCGGACATTACAGTGGCTCTGACTGGACCCCATTTGACAGAGCTTTGGAGACAGGACGTATAACAAATCTGCCTCTCATTGTGGAATGTCACCTTCCTCAACTTCCTTTGGAAGAAATACTGGTTCGTATGAGGCCGGGAGACATATATACACATTCATATTGCACCGCATCTGATAGAACATGTCTGCTCGATGAACAGGGAAAAGTCAGACCATATGTCCTGGATGCCAGAAAGAGAGGGATAAGGTTTGATGTCGGACACGGCGGAGGCATGTTCCATTTCAAGGTCGCAGTACCTGCGGTAAAACAGGGTTTTCTACCAGACTCATTTGGTTCTGATCTGCACCGTTTCAGCATGAATTCCGGAATGAAAAATATGCTTGACATAATGTCCAAGTTTTTAAATATGGACATGAGCTTAAAAGATATAATCTTCCGTGCTACCTGGAATTCAGCCAGTTCTATCAGGCGTGATGACCTGGGTCAGTTGAGTGAGGGAATAGAGGCCGATGTGGCAGTATTGAGCATAAGAAAAGGTAACTTTGGATTTATTGATACAGCTGGTAATAAGTTGGAAGGCGATCAGAAACTTGAAGCCGAATTGACCATTCGTGCAGGCAAGATTGTCTGGGATCTGAACGGCATCTCATCAAAGGACCAAGTAAAAAAATAAGGAAATTAAATTTTAATAAAATTCAGATATAAAAACAAAGAGACGGTCCCTATATGCAAATAACCTAATATTAATAAACGGAAAAATTTAGCATGAGATTCTGAGCGATGCGAAGAATCTCATGCTTATAATCGGACAATAATAATAACTTATATATAATTTTTTTATATTCATGACCTAAATCTAACCTAATAAAAATCAATATGGAACGCAGGGAGATAATTAAACAGTTGGCAATTTTACCATTTGCAGGAAGCTTTCTTCCAAAGGGGTCTTTCTTATCTGCCTCTCCAGGCCCGCTTGCTGAAGGACCAAATATCTACCAGTCTATCGGTGTAGAGCCCGTAATCAACTGCGTAGGTACCTATACAATTATAGGCGGATCAGTTGAAAGACCGGAGGTAGTTGAAGCAATGCATGCCGCTTCAGGGTTCTTTGTTCAATACGATGAGCTGGCATTCGGTGTCGGTCAGCGTCTGGCAGAGCTTACAAAAGCTGAGTGGGGTATGGTTTCAGCAGGGTGTGCTGCAGGTATGAAGCATGTTACAGCTGCATGTGTCACAGGTGGTAATCCCGAGAAACTTGTACGCATCCCCGATCTGACGGGTTTTGATAAGACTGAAGTCGTTATTCCCAGAAGTTCACGGAATCAATATGACCATGCAATTCGTAACATCGGGGTAAGGATCATAACTGTTGACACTCCTGAAGAACTTGGAAGGGCGCTAAACCCCAGGACAGCCATGATTTACCTGATGGCAGGGGAAGAAACCCTTCCCGGACAAGCCTTTTCAGTTGAATCAGTTGCAAAGATAGCTAAACCATTTAACGTTCCTGTTCTGGTAGATGCAGCAGCTGAGGATCTTACTATACCAAATGTACATCTTGGATACGGCGCAACAGTTGTTGTCTACAGTGGTGGAAAAGCATTATGCGGACCACAATGTGCAGGGTTGGTACTTGGCAGAAAAGACATACTGATGTCGGCATGGCAGTCAAGCTCACCTCATCATGGCACCGGCCGTGACAATAAAGTCGGGAAAGAAGAAATGCTGGGCATGCTTGCAGCTGTAGAATCCTGGGTAAAACGCGATCATGTTGAAAAAATGAATACATGGTACGCCTATCTTAATACTATTTCAAAACGTATATCATCAATTAACGGTTTGAAAACCAATGTGGTGGATCCTAAGGATCTTTCTAACCATAGTCCTTCACTTGTCATTTCCTGGGATCCTGAAAAGTTTAATATTGATGGTCGTGATCTGGCTGGGGAAATGGCAGCGAATAAACCGAGAATTGCTGTGCACAGCACCTATCGGGACGAATCCGGAACTACATCCATCACCATTTCAGCCGGGCAGATGCAACCGGGAAACGACAAAATAGTTGCAGACAGGATCTTCAATCTGCTGTCACAACAACGTTCCAAACCAAAGGAAATGGCTCCGCCTTCAGTCAATATAACCGGTCGGTGGGATGTTGATATCGAATACTTCAGCAGCAAGAGCCGTCATACTTTTTTTATTGAACATCAGGATAGTAACTGGTTGCAAGGCTCTCACAAAGGTGATTACACAACTCGCGATATGGTCGGCACAATTGAAGGAGATCAGGTGAAGCTTAGCAGTGCTGACCGGCAGGTAGCTGATAACGTCCCGTTTATTTTCTCCGGCACCATAGCCAATGATAAGATATCGGGTCAGATATACCTTGGCGAATACATCAATGCCACGTTTACAGCATCACGGCACGGCAATGAGGTGATCCGCAGGCCGATAAAATTTCCGAAAGGCCGGCCGCTGTCGAGCTAAAATGCGCATCCGGACATAAAATCAGTTAGAAGACAACATGGTTGTGATATTTGATTACCTTTACAAGTGTTATTTTTATCAATGTGACCATAATTTCAGGATTAACAAAAGATACCTAAATGAAAAGGCGCGATTTTATAAAAGTATCATCAGCTGCTGGATTAATGGGGCTGGCAGGACCAGCATACGGGTCAATGGTAAAACACGCTCTTTCAAATGAGAACGGATTTGACCTTCACCCGTTCATTAAAGAGCATCCGGAAGCAGTTTTTATTAACCTCACCTCAGTAAACAATATATCCGACAAGCAGGGAATATATGATTCCGCATTTAAACTTGCCGGCGAAATGTTTGTTAAAACAACCAATGGTTCAGGCTATCGCAACTCAACAAAAATAACCTGTAAGCCCAATTGGACATGTTCGGGTCCGGTTAGTAGCAAAGACCAGGCTTCAGCTACTGGTATTACCACTGATCTTAATTTTGTTGAAGGATTCCTGACGTCTGTGAAGAATAAGGGACCTCAGGAAGTCTACCTGAGAGAATGTGCATGTCCTCATGAATGGGAAGCTCTCGGCTATACATCAATGGCTAAGCGAAATAATTTTGATCTGAAAGATCTTAGCTCCAAAAATTTCTGGGAACTCGGAAAAGATGATATTATTTTTAAAAAAGTTGATGGAATTGTCTTCAAAGAGATTGGGTTTATGGCACCCATGAATGCTCCGGGTACATTTCTTATAAACATTGCAAAATTTAAATCCCACCAGATGGGAATTACTGCCTCCATTAAAAATCTTCAGGGAATTACAGCCAGACAATTTCACAATTTTTGCGGAGGTCATTTTAATATTTTCAAGACCTATGATGAACGTTACCATCCATTTTTCCAGCCCGATTATATGGATAAAGTTAAGGAGCTTCAGAAAAAACATGCTTTAGCCGGCATCCCGCGCTGGAACAGCCGGATGGAAAGACCTCCATATGGCGGGGGCCTTTTCATGGAGCAATGGGTTCAGAGAATGTTAGATTCGTTCAGTGTTACTCCAACCGGTATAAATATAGTAGAAGGCATATATGGGCACGATGGTGACGGTTTTTCTTCCGGACCACATGCAGGAAAGCCAATGGATTTTATGAGCAATAACATCATATTCGGGAAAGATGCTATCAGGGTGGATATTATCACACACTGGCTGGCCGGTCATGAACCGGGTAATTTTGGCCTGTTCCATATTGGCATTGAACGCGGTCTTTCAAATGTTCTCGATCCATTAGATATTCCGGTTTATATCTGGGAAAACGGTAAGGCAAAACTGGTAAAGCTGGATTCATTGAAAAGGACACCCCTCCTGAGCCTGTATCTCCGGAGAAATTATGACGGATTAAACGAAGAGAAATATCATCTATGCGATGAGCCTTTCGACTATGCTTCATGGAAAAACGGCAAGCTTACCAGGACTGAATCTCCTTCTGTCCGGGCACTCGGTACCGATTCAGCTGACAGGGTTGTAATGGAAGTTTCTGTTCCTGAAAAAGGCGATGTTTATGTTGATATCCTCAATAATAATGGAGAACTGGTCTGGCGTCTCGAAGCCGATGGACTGGAACCCGGCAAACATGAACTGGTATGGGACGGTTTTTCACAACCCGGACTTTACAACATATATGTAAAGGGCATGGGCTGGGATGCCGAACGTCAAATGGTTATATATACATAGGCCAGTCGAAACCAGGTCACTTCATAAAGAGGCTTTTACCAGCTCCTCGCGGATACGGTTTGCCACGATTTTTTCCTGACCCGGCTGCAACATAAATGCAGTAATGACAATACTGTTATCATTCCCGCCTCTTACTTCGATAGAAGGATTACCCATTCTCAATCTTTCCTGAAACTGATCCCTTGTCATCTTTACTTTTTTGATATCCCACGATAAATTCAATGTGGGTGTGTGGTTTGCTATAGGCGGAATTGTGATTTCAGAAGTAACCCCATTCACTTTCTTTGCAGCATTCTCAATTAAACCAATCCTTTCTTCCCAGATCTTCCATTCCTTTTCATGATCCAGTTTTATGTACCTGTCCAGAGCCACATACATACCAAAAATCTCCTCTTTATTCACTTTCATCCCGCGACCGATATTGTCCCCGCGAGGAGGAGCATTTAAACGGGCAGCAGCAACGAGTTCCTTCTTGCCCATAAGTATCCCGGCGCTTTGTGGGCCCTTTAGGGCTTTCCCTCCNNGCAGCCATGTCAATCATTGTGGGTATCCTGTGTTTTTTGCCTAATGCTACCCATTCTTCATTCTGAATCTTACCATTAGGTGCGGCGTAATTCAGAAACCACATCATGGCTGTTTTATCATTAATGGCATTCTCCAGATCCTGAACAGTTTCAATTGCAACAATTTTTACTCCTGTATTGGTAAGTGCATGGACATATGATTCATTATGGCTTTTCTGCACAATTACCTCCGACTTCATACCTTCGAGGTTGGGTAATTGTGCAACCTTTTTAGTATCCATGCCGGTAAGTACTCCTGCTGTACCCAGAACCAATGCAGACCAGCAACCGGCTGTTACTGTAGCTGCTTCGGCATGACACATAGCCGCAATTTTTTCACCCACTTTATCCTGGACATCATCAAGAAGTACAAATTCCCTGGATGTTGAAGCAATAGCCTCTATAACCTCATCAGGCATCAAGGAGGCTGTCATAAAGGTAAAAGTGCCTGCAGCATTAATGAACTTCCGCAATCCCAGCTCTTTAAACAGGTCACGCTTGGGTAAAGCAGCAGGAGCAGATAGGGCAGAATCAAATGGAAAAGATCTTCCAATAAGTGCTCCTGCTAC
>PMIL01000328.1:15313-31019 GCA_003157075.1 Bacteroidales bacterium
GCTTCATTCATACCCTGGTAATCTGCAATGTCATTCAGATAGACATTTACTTTCAATACTTTTTCCATTGAAGAGCCGGCTTTTACAAGCTCCTCTTCAAGGGCTTTAAGTACAATTTCTGTATGAGCTTTGATTTCAAAAGGTGCAACATGAGCGCCTTTTCCGGCAACAAAAATGAGATTTCCAAACTTGTTGCAGCCCGAAAATAAAGGAACATTCTGAAAGCTAGTAACACTCATTGCTTCCTTTCCTTCCGAAAAACTATTTTTTGCATCAGCTGCTAATCCAAGTCCAGCCAGCCCTGCAACAGAGGCAAACATTTTTTTTAGAACGGAACGTCTTCCTGTTTTCATGGTAAAAAGATTTAATTTAAAATTTATAGAATATAAAAGTAATTTACTTGTTAACCGATAAGGAACTCATGATTAATACTTTATGCATAGCAGGTCATCTATGGTCCTGATGTACTATAATAAACGTGTTACTTGGCGACAAGGGTAACAGGATCGGCAATACCATTTAAGTCATAAACGATCTTTCCTGCTCTTATTGTCATTTCACATTCAAACTTTTTATCGGTTTCAATTTTAAAGCCTTTTAAATCAAATAAACCATACTTCCCCTTTCTTATGTTTAAGATAGCTATATCAGCTTCTGATCCAATTGAAAGATTACCCAGTTCCTCGCGCTTTATGACCTGTGCCGGGGTCCATGTGCTTGCTTTAATAACACTTTGGAGATCCATTCCGATAGCAAGTAATTTAGACATTGTAGTAAGCATATCTTTCATGGCACTATTCATACTGCCAATATGGAGATCAGTACTGATGGTCTGGGGATAAAATCCGTTTTTAAGTGCCGGGATAGCCTGGGAAAATACAAAGCTTCCACCGCCATAGCCAACATCGAAAATTATACCTCTTTTAACTGCTTCCTGTACAAAAGGCTTTACATTACCTGTCTGGAGATCAACAATTGACTCCCGGGTTTTCCCCAGCTGGGCAAAACAATGCGTAAAAATATCTCCGGGACGAAGATGCTGCAAAAAAAGCTCTTCAATGGAGAGTGCAGGAGTACTCCCTCCGAAATCGATCATTACCGGAATATTTGCAATTTTTCCTGCTTCAACGGATCTGTCAGTCGGTGTCCAGTCATGGCCTTCAAAATGTGCCAGTTTAATCCCGACAATATCAGTTTTGTTATCCAAAGCAAATTTCCCGGTTACCTGCGGATCCATATCTTTGAGATCCTGTTCAAAAGGATTCCCTCTCATACCTTCGCCCACAATATTCAGAAATGCCAGCACCCTGGTCTGAGATTTGTCAATTGTTTGCCTTTTGAATGCAGGGAATGTTCGCCATCCTGCACATCCGGCATCTACCACTGTTGTAACACCCACCCTGAATGTAAATCCATCTGGTGTTACTGAACTCGGACCATTCATATAAGCCTGATCAGGATTGGTTCCCTGGTAAACATGTACATGCATGTCAATAAGACCGGGAGTAACATACAAGCCATCGGCATTTACAACCTGGACAGCTCCTTTGGTATCAATGTTTTTTGCTATCAGAGATATCCTGCCATCCTTGACAGCAATATCCATTACGTCATCGATTTTGTTCTTAGGATCTATAACATGACCACCCTTAATTACAATACTATACGTTTGAGCTTTTATTAAACCTGTCATCATAAACCCGATAATTAAAAGTAAAAAAGAGATTTTTTTCATTGTTATGATTTTTATAAAAAATGATGTCTTAATTTCTTTGCATTGCCCATTCACGGCCTGGTATGTCTACACGGAAATACTCAAGGTTTCCCTGATCCTGAAGTGTAACATAGATTGTCCGTCCGTCTTTTCCGCCAAATGCAACATTTGTCGGTCTTTTTCCGGTCAAAGATATCTCACGGATGATTTTGCCCTGAGGGGAAACCTCTACTACCGTACCTTTACCAAATCTGGCTATATATAAATTACTCTTAATATCACACCGCATTCCGTCCATGCCAAAGTCGCTGAATTCAATAAGCATGCGTTTGTTGCTGACATTGCCATCTGGTGCCAGGTCATAAGCCCATACCTTGCGTGAAGCGTTCACATAAAGTGTTTTTTCATCCGGGCTCACCTCAATACCATTTGCAGTTCCCAAACTGTCCAGAAAAGTGACCCTCCCATCAGTATCAATACGCCAGATTCGTCCTGTCCCGTTCTTAAAATCAGGATCACTTGCATACAACCTGTCTTTATTGTCGATTGCAATATCATTTGGTTGGGTCATCCGGGGTTCATGAGCAAACACGGTCACCATTTTTGTCTTCATATCCACCTTTAGTACATTGTGGTTGATGTAATCTGCAATAAGCATATTGCCCCGGCTGTCAAAACGAATCCCATTCCCGATGCTGCCACCTGGTAATTCAATAAATATACTTGCTTTAGCATCGGGAGTAATCTGACCTATTGTACCCTGATGGTCCAGATTAACGGCATAAACTATTCCTGATTTATCCGTTGCAGGTCCTTCAACTCCGCTTGTAAAACTATTTACAGGTATTAATACTGAAGATTTAAATAATTCAGAAGACGAAGAATTCTGAGCACTGGCTGCAATGGAGAGCGCACCATAAATCATCGAAAATATTAAAATACGGGGCATCAGAATTAATATTGTTTTTAGTTTGATAACTTACTAAAGATTCATATTCATTTCACAAAAAACTCGTCCGGTGGCAACCTTTACTGTGATCGTTTTGGTTAATAACAAATATAGTTATTTTCTTGAACCTCAAGCAACATTGGCCAATTAAACGATCCAAGACAATTAATAATCATAAAAGTACTTTAAACCAAAAACTTGCAAAGTCTGAAACTGCATCAAATTAGATTCCTGAAGATATAAGTTGTTCAATTATACGGACATTTGCATCCTTCTCATTCAATGGGAGAATGAACTCTTTGTCATTTTCAAACAACGCCTTGCTCCATAAAAGACTTTTATAATCGGGAAAATCGCTGATCTGCCGGTTGATAAATGACCCAGCTTCATTTTTCCTGTTCAATCGTTCAAGAGCCCAGGCAGTTACCAGTGTATTTGCCGGGGTAAAATTTCTGACTGTGTTGTCGATTCGGGGTTGAAAGCTTACAATCAGGTTAAGCATCTTTTCAGCTTCAACAGATTTCTTCAGGTTCTGGTAGCATAAGTAATTCATCCAGTCCTCGAGACGGGTATCAATATCTTCATCATAAGGTTTTCCAACGCCCAGATTTTCAGGCCATAGCCTTGCTTCGCCGATAAATTTCAAAGCTTCATTAAATTTCTTCTTTCCCATTAATTGTACAGCCTGCATAAGTTTTACTTCCCGGTACAACTCCCTGCCACTTGTTGCTCCTTCATGAGGTAAAATGTTGATTTTTTTAAGTAATGCATCAGCTTCTTTGTATTTTTTATTGTAGAGAAGGTTCTGTGTATGCAGCGAACCGACAACAAAGTCCTCAGGGTGAGACTTATAATATGGACCAGTTATCGAAAGAGCTTTTCCATATTGCTGATGATTATTATAATAGTTTGCAAGAAGCATCTGATACCGCCATTGTTTATCGAGCGATAAAGCTTTTTTCAGATCAGCCTCGCATTGTGAATCGTTTTTACCTTTAAGGATTTCAGCACGTGCAGCATAGAAAGGAGCATAATCAGGCTGGTCATTACACGAGAGGAGGAGCTTGACACTCTCATCAATACGGTTTCTGTCGCTGTAAATAAGTGCCAGATGATATTTGAGTAACCAGTCATCCTGTCTGGTCAGCAATTGCTCAAGCACATAGCCGGTTTCAGACCGGAAGGGAAAGTTAAAATCCGGATTAATGCCTTTACAATCTGCTTTTAAATTCTTCAGGAAGCTCATCCAGCATATTGTTTCGACACTAACAGGAGATAAGGAAAAGACCTTCTCAGCCTCCCTGAGGCAGCCTGAATCGTAATACCAGACGGCAAGTTCCATAAATGTTTCCTGAGGAAGCTCATTCCTCACCAGGGAAGTAAAATTTATTTTTGTTTCTTCACTATTGGAAAGAAGATATTTTTCAAATCGTACAAAATGGTTCAGCGGATCATACGACAGAATCGTCTTCAACACTTCTTCAGCTTTTACCCGGTCATTCTGACAACGTGAGATAACAGCCTGCAATTGTAAAGCTTCAATATTGAAACGGTTGAAATCAACTGCACGCTCAGCGTAACCCATTGCCCTACTGAAATCCTTTTCCATAAGATATATCCGGCTTAATCCGGTATATGCAGCGCTACGATACTCCGACGACATTGTTGCAATGTCAAATCCGTCTTTGGCATCTACAATATTTCCAGTTGCAATGTTGACCAGTCCATAATAATAATTTGCTGCACCGTCGTGAGTATCAATACTTAAAGCTTTCTTTAACAGATCAAGAGCCTGTAGGTACATCATATTGCGATATTTCAGCTCTGCCATTTGAATTATGGCAGGCAGAAAATTGTGATCCTTATCCAGAGAAGCCTGTAATTTGGTTTCAGCTAACGGGTACATTTTCTGGTCCATTGCTTCCTTCCCCTGAATGTATAATCCATAGGCACTGGTCCAGTCAAAATCAGCTGGTGCTTCAACAGGCCTGCTTAATACATTAAAATGGGGATCTGAATGATATGCCATTTTGTTAATTCCCAGAGTAACTGTCAGATTTTTATCATTGCCACTGAATATTATTGAATCCATGAAAGTCTTTAAAGGCGATAATTGAAGTTTCCTGCTGTAAATTAACTTTTGTCCTTCCCTGACTTCAAGAGTATCATCAATAACTTGTGCAGGACTGAAGAATAATTTCAGATATCCTTCTTCATTTTTCACATTCAGGGCACCAACCTCATTTGCCTCCACAAATCCTCTTGTATGTAGTACAGGGAAAAAATATTCAGTCCATATGTCTGTGGCATAAGGGGCAAAACCAAGGTGCTTAAAAGGGGTAAATGTTGCACTGGGGCTATTCTGGTTAAACAATCTGCCTGATTGCATTTCAACATATTGGCCGTCTGTATCAGTCAGCAGGTTTTCCCAGATCATTCCCTGCCTGGAAAGACCCCATATCCATATTTTCTTTCCGGCTTTATCATCATGTGAACCATATCGTACCATCCCAAAGTCATCATCATGCCAGTATCCTCCAAAAAAATTAGTATATTTCCCAAAAACATGGTACGATTTATAGCCTCCGAAATCATTGGATTCATAGAATGAGATATTCTTTCCATTGCTCTTATTTATCGGCCATTCGGCATATTCACCACCGTGTCCGATATAAGTGGTACCGGGGTAAATAAATTCCAGATTGCCACCGGCTTTATAGCCGCCATTTAACCAGTGATAGTAGGGCTGACTAATAGGCGTCGAATTGTACCAGAATGTCCTGGTTATGAAATAGGCTTTATCTTTCGGTAATCTGATCTCAAGTCTCCAGTTGCTTCTTGTCAGCAGATCCAAAACGCCAACAATACAGCTTACGCTTCCATCGTCGTTATTCTTTATGATGTAATCAACAGGGGTTGCACAATTAGGAGTATGACCTATCATCCCATAGTTGAGTTCCAGCCCTCCGCTCGTATATGGTCCGCGCATAGCGATATCACGGAATTTAACAACATGGTTATAATAGATAAAAGACTGATTTGTAGATTTCTCTATAGCAGTCCAGATTTTCCCGCCAATTTCAGGCAGTATCATAACTTTAATATAATCATTCTCCAGTTCAACGACTTTCCAGGCTTTCTGAACCGGTTTGTCGGTGAATCCTTCATACCTGAAATAAGGATACAGAGAAGTAAACAGTGGAATTGGATTTGGATCAGAATATGGGTAAGTTGTGAACAACTTCTCATATTCCTTTGCAGTTGCTGTCTGTGTTTGTGAAATACCTGCCGTAAAAGAAAAGAGAAAGAAAAAGCAGATAATCAGTTGCTGTGATTTTAAAAGGATATTAGCCATATAATCAGAATTAGTGTGTATAAATTTTGATGTATATACATAAAGGATTAAAAACAGAACAGCATCCCTATAGGGTGTATTTTTAAATTGAATTAAAATCAGATTATCATAAAAATACTTCAAAAATTGCTACACACGGAAAACATCTCCTTATTATGGTGACAGATTCAAAAATTGACCTCCTCCTAAAAATCGAGACCATAATAAATTTTAGTTTTCAGGCAATTGTCACAAATTTATAAACAATAATTGTCATGAAGAAATCAAAGTTTACAGAAGCTCAAATTGATATGGGAAAAAAGCAGAAATTTCTATCTTCTGTTCAATTTCTATTGCTAAATTTACATAACTAAGGAGAAACATAAGGAGAAATAAATTCATTATCATTAAATAGACCTATACTTATGAAGAACTTTTTAAAAAAATGGAACGCTCTAACTGCAATAGCTCTTGCTTTGATCAGTGGCACAGCTTATGGTCAAAACCTGGATGGCTATAAATACAATGGCTCCTTTAATCCTGATGAAAATGCAGTAGTTACTAAGTTTCAGTTTAACGGATACACAAACTACTGGCATGACATTTACCATAACTGGATAAGTTACGGAAATCTATTCAAGCTGGCTGCTCCCAATGTGGATTATACTATAGCCCAGAGCAAAGTAGATATCGCTGAAGACATGAAAATTCCAGGATTATCTCTCCAGGAAGGATTTCTCAGTACCCTCCTCAACGGTCAGTATATTATACTGGATCAGCCAACTAAGGAAAAAGTGGGTGAATCTGCAGCCAATAATAACGTTCTGGTCTTGATTGATCCTGATACGGAAGCAGGTAAAGCATTTGCTGAAAAACTTCCAAAAGATGATGGATGGAAAGAAAAGCTTAAAAGCCATCAGCTTGGTGCTAAGGATTTTACAGAGGTAAATGCTTTTTATCTTGAAAATGGTTCAAAAAAAATATTTGTTATTTCATCAAAAAGTAAAGAGCTCCGTGACAAAGTTACAGAGCTTATTAACAATACAAAGACACTACTTGACAAATTTGACATGCGCCGAGGATGGTTTGGCGCTGAAACTCTCTTAAAAAGTGTTACTTGTACAGCAGGCCATCCTCTGGAAGTGATCGGAAAGGGAATGAATGAAGGGAATACCTGGTTTACATTTAGTGGTTACATGGATTTTCTGGCACAAAAAGAACTTGAAAACTGGCTGGCTAAAGTGAACTTACCTGTAATAGCCGATGTCGGTTTTGGACAGATATACGGTTGCAAAAATTATGATGGATTGCAGGTTCAAAGCATGTTTACTACTGAGTCGTGGGTCACCTTTGCGCATCAGAAGGAAGGTTATGTGTTCCGGCAGGTTTTTGACACTGCTGCTGATCCTTATCATTATGACGGATATATTGCCGGTGAAGGAAACAAAGAGCAAATTGATCAGGAAAATGTACCTTTTGTAAGTACTACGGGCACTCTCGATAATGACGCCGTACCATGTATGATGCTTTTTGTAAAAAAGGGGGAACAGTTAACAAAACAAGTCATGTGGGAGTCGATAATGTCCAGGCGTGAAGTAGCTGTGCTTGAGAACGGAAAGATGATGGGACCTGCATTGTACCGTAACGCATTGGAACTATTGCTCCTCGACCGTACTTTTCTGGAGGAGTACTTCGGTGACAGGGTCAGTCTTGATGCGCATACTAAAGATTATCAACTTAATGTGACTGTGAATAATACTTATGCACACCCAATTTCCGGTACACTTGAAATTGTACTTCCTCCTGAACTGAAGATAAACGGCACTTTGACCACACAGGTTAATCTTCCGTCAAACACTTCTAAGACATTACAATTTGATATTAAGCCCTTATCCAGTGCAATGAATCAGACTAATCCGATAGCTGTGCATTATACCTGGGGAACAAATAAAAAAAGTACCCTGACAATACTGGATCTGCCTCGGGCAATTTCTGTTCACCAACTTCTTTATGGTCATACTCCAAAGGTCACCTATCCGGTTACAATTCATAATTTCACGGATAAATCAACATTTCCTGTGAAAGTTGAAGTTCTTGATAAAAATAATCCCAAGAAAGTGATTTACAGCATAACAAAATCAGGTACCTCTGAAACAGGCACATTTGTAAACATGTCTTTTGATCTGAAAGTTCCTGCAGGAAGCTATAATGTTAAGGTCTCAGCACTGGGGTTGGAGAATATAAGTCAACTGGGGGTGGGTGCTGCAACAGGAGCTCCCTCTTTGCATGAAACTGACCTGAATGGCGATGGCATTATGGAATATGTTATGGAAAACGATAGTGTCCGTGTGACACTTCTGGCAACAGGAGCACGGGTCATTGAGTACTTCGTAAAATCAAGAAACGATGATGTATTATTTAAACTCTGGCCTGAGAAGCCCATTGATGATAAACGTCCTTTCAGAAAAAGAGGATATTACCCTTATGGCGGTTTCGAGGATTTCCTGGGACAGGGAAGCATGGAAACACATAAAATATATGATGTTGAAGTACTTAAAAAGGAAGGTGATTACGTACGGGTAAAAATGACAGCAGATTACTTTGGAAATAAACTTGAAAAAATATTTACCTTATATGGGAATACTCCACTTTTAGAAATTCAGTTTGCACTTACTTTTAAAAACCCGGAGGCCAATGTGATTGGTCCCCAGCCTATACTTCAGATCGGAGCAACACACGGTCCCGAAGATCTGTTCACTGTGCCCGAAAAAGATGGAATGCACGAATACAGAATGAAGCCGGAAAAATACTACGGCAGATTATTTCATCTTAAAGAAGGATGGAATGCAGGTTATGATACCAAAGAAGACATAACCTTCGTTGGAGCTTATCCTGTTACAGAACCATTATTCCTGCACATGTGGATGAATCATCCCTCAAATGGAGAGGCACATTATTATTACGCCGAGTTCCAGCCCTGGGTCCCGATATATCAGAAGAGCACCATGTATTTCTCATATTATATCTGGGGAGCAGGCGGTCCATGGCAAAATGGGGTAAAAGCTTTAAGAGAGAGGAATCTAATAACTGTGGATAACAGATAATTAATATTTGAGTACTAAAAACAGCTAATCTGAACAGATAAAAATATTATGTTAAAAATTCATTCTACATGAAAAAATCAAAATTGTTACGATCAATAATATCATTCGCTTTCTTCTTTACGATTGTGATACCATTGACCTTAAATGCTCAAAAGCCGAAGGAGGGGAAGGAGCTTAAAATTGCTAAAATTGAACTGGGTTATCCTTGTCCGGGAATACCTTTCTATCACTTTAAAGCAGATATTGAATTACCGGAATCATCAATAATTGAGGTTGAGGCAGCAGTTGATGGAAATGTTCTCAGAGCTACGGATCTCCGCAGGGAAAGTGATAGTGAAGATATGAACAGACCTCCATTGTCTGAACGTCCCCCCTCCGGATACAGCCTGTCGCAGGATGGAACCCATTACAAAAACCTAAGTGTAGTTGGCTGGGTAAAGTGGCAACCTGGCCAGGAATATAATATCAGGATTTCTGTCCGCATGAAGAAAACGGTTCGCGCAGCAAATGATGATGTTTGGATAAGTTCTGTCAAAAAAGTAACTGCACCTAAAGATGTTGCGGTTTTTGACAAAAACTGGAAAAGCTATAAAGCAGTCATCTTAAGTGAAACAGCAGGAATCAGCAGGACAAAAGAAGCAGTAGAAATACTCCTGGCGTTTTATCCTGACGAAGCTCAACAGCTTGTCCGAGATATTCGTGTAGTTGCTGTGGACCCCAAAACACATGAACTTACTGAGGTTGCTTCACAGGTATATGATGTACAGGAAGATCTTATTGAAGATGATCTTGCTCCCGATAAAAGCGGTAACCCAACTCGTAAAGTTCCACTCTGGTTACCAACTGTAAGCGCCAGAGTAGCTTTTTTAGCTGATGTACCTGCAAAAACAAGCCAGGTCTTTTTAGTCTATTATAACAATGCAGAGGCAAAGGTTAAAACATATAAGACGGACCTGCATGTTCAGGGAGAAGCTCCGGGACTTCAGATTGAGAATAGTGTATTTTCTGTCGATTTGCATTCCAATTCCGGTCATCTTGATCAGATTACATTAAATAGTAAACCCGATGATCCTTTCTTTCACCGCCTCGAAACAAATGGTGCAATGCACTGGAATCCTGATATATATGTTCCTCCTCGTCCATGGTCACACACTGCCGACTGGAAACCGCCAAGAAGTGTTAAAACTCTGGCCGGTCCTGTTATATCAAAAAGTGAATTATGGGATAACCTTCGTGGTCTGCCTGAGGTTGACGCTTCCGTGAGCTATGAATTCTTTCCCGGAGTTCCTTATTTTATTAGCTCAACCTGTATGCGGATCAATGAAACTGTAAATTGCCTGGCACTTAGAAATGCGGAAATGGTTTTTAAACGTGAACTTATAACTAATGCTGCATGGTATGATGCAGTCAGGGATACAACTATAGTTTACGATGTTGCTAATATGCCTGATCTGACTGATCTGAAAATGGCTGCAGATGTCCCCTGGATTACGTTTTTCAACAAAGAAAAAGGTATTGGCTTCGCCGGTATTCAACTCAATTATGCTAATACAGGTATTGAATCATCACCAAGACTCCTTAATCCGTTCTTCTATATCACTGCGGGACCATGGGTATACTGGGCCCGTGGGTTATCTCACACCTTCCTGTCATCTAATATGCAGCAGGTGGTACCGGCGTTAAAAGGTAATGTATTTTACGAAAAATGGGCTTATATGGTCTATGAATTAGACAAAAATAATAATCCTTTCGCCCCTATCCTTAAATGGCAGAAACTTCTGACTCACCCTCTGAAGATTCAAATGGTTGAAGAAGTTGACAATCGTGTATCAAAAACTTTGCAGGAGGTATTCATGGATAAGGGAAAGAGTGGCTGGGAAGGAAGAGATACTCATAAATAGTTAATGAGGACTTTGTAATACAAGAGAAAAACAAATCATTGACATTGGAATTTCAAGTCTTAAATTTTCATCTTAAATACATACATATATGCTTAAAAGGAATTTCCTATTCGCATTTTTATTTTTATCTCCGGTTCTTTTCGGACAAAAAGCTTCAATAACGGTTGAATCGAGAGATATACTGACTTATCCCTACAGTGATCCCAATCCTGTGCCAATACTGGCTGAAGGAAGAGAAGAAATCTTTCCATACCATTCATTCGGCGGCTACAGTCTGAAAGGACAGATGCAAAAATGGAAGGTAATAAAACTCGAGAATGACTATATTGAGGTGTATGTTCTTCCTTCAGATGGCGGTAAAGTGTGGGGCGCAATTGAAAAATCCACAGGGAAAGAGTTTATTTACAGGAATGAAGTGATGAAATACAGAAACATCTCAATGCGGGGTCCATGGACATCCGGCGGTATTGAATTTAACTTCGGATATATAGGGCATAACCCTTCCACCTGTGTCCCGGTAGATTATAAAACAGTTGAAAATACCGACGGAAGCGTAAGTTGTTTTGTCGGTAGTATGGATTTACCATCCCGCACAAAATGGACTGTTGAAATAAGGGTTCCTAAAGACAGGGCATATTTTGAAACAAGGGCAATGTGGAGCAATCCTTCTCCATTGCCTCAGACATATTATACCTGGATGACAGCTGCTGCTGTAGTAACACCTGATCTTGAATTCTCATACCCCGGGAACAACGAACTTGAACATAGTGGTGAAGCCGGTCCATGGCCGGTAGACAAGCAGGGACGTGATTTATCGATGTACGCCAACAATGCTTTCGGATCTGACAGGTCTGCCCATATTGTAGGTGAGTATAATGATTTCATGGGAGGTTATTATCATAAATCGAATTTCGGTTTTGGTCACTGGGCACTTTATGATGATATGCCGGGCCATAAGCTCTGGCTATGGTCTCAGGCAAGGAATGGTGCAATATGGGAAGACCTGCTCACAGACACTCATGGCCAGTATATGGAATTCCAGGCCGGTCGTATGTTCAATCAATATGGAGGTACTTCTGCATTTAAAACTCCTATATCCCAGACTCCATTCAGTCCAGGACTTACTGACTGGTGGAAAGAAATATGGTTCCCTGTAAAGGAAATAGGCGGACTTACCGATGTTTCACCCATGGGTGTACTAAGTGTTAAATCTGAAGAAGGGAAACTGCAGATAGGGATCAATTCCCTGTCTTTTGCGCAGGCAAAGGTGACTGTTAAATCTGAGGGCAAGGTCATTTTCACGGAAGATAAAAAATTCAAACCGATGGATGTCTATAAAACTTCAGTTCCATTGAGTGCTAAGGCAGACTATGAGGTTGCTGCTGAGGGTATGGATTTGAAGTATAGTCCGTCAAAAAGAAAACTGGTAAGCCGGCCTTTTTACTCATCAATGCCAAAGGATATCATTACAGCAGCGTCTCTTTACCAGGAGGGTAATCAATTAAAAGAAGAGAGAGTTTACAGGCAGGCAAAAGAGTTATATAAAAAATGTCTTCAGAAGGATCCGCTCTATATCGACGCCATGGCAGCTTTAACGGAAATTTATTATCGCTGCAATCGGTATGATTCTGCACTTTATTATGCCAATAACGCACTTCAACTCGACACCTACCATCCTGCCGCAAATTACTTTGCAGGGGTTACCTACCATGCGCAGGGAAACCTGACAGATGCTCTTGAATCATTTGGCTGGGCGGCCCGTTCACAGGAATACCGCTCCACTGCTTATGCGCTTATGGCAGGAATTGAATTGCAACTTGGAAACAAAGAGCTTGCCGGACACTATGGTAATCTTTCGCTTGATTTCAACAATACTAATTTTAATGCACTTGAAGTACTGACTATTCTTTACCGGAAATCAGGTGAAACCTCCCTCGCTGATAAGTATACCGAAACCATCAGCAATCTTGATCCTTTAAATCATTTTGCTGATTATGAGCGAAATCTTTTACATCCCTCTCCTGAAAATTATTCTCGATTCACTTCTGACATAACGAACGAAATGCCATATCAGACTTATCTCGAATTAAGCATGATTTATTATGGATATGGATTAACGAATGATGCCTTACAAGTTTTGGAGAAGGCACCATCGCAACCTGAAATCGCGTTATGGAAAGCTTTTCTCAAAGATGATCCCGCAATGTTAAATGAGGTGGCATCGGCATCCCCGGCTTATGTTTTCCCCTATCGTACTGAAACTGTTCCGGCGCTCAAATGGGCTGTATCAAAGAACCCAAACTGGAAGTTTAAATACTATCTTGCAATGAATTACCTGGCTACTCAGCGTGATGCAGATGCAATGCAGCTGTTTCTGGAATGTGGTCAGGAACCAGATTATGCGCCATTCTATCTGGCACGTGCTGCACTGTTAAGGCCAAAGAACGATAAACAGGAACTCCAGGATCTGCAATCAGCTCACCGTCTGGCTCCTGATGACTGGCGTACAGATTACAGGCTGATCAGTTATTATGATGCCAGTGAAAACTATCAGATGACCTTGGCTCTTTCAACAGAAGCATATAAAAAACACAAAGATAATTCTGACATCGGAGTTCAATATGCTATCGCTCTTATAAACAACGAGCAATATGCAAAGAGTCTCAAAACACTGGAAGGCATGAACATTTTGCCCTCTGAAGGTGCCAGACAGGGGAAAGTCATTTTTGAACAGGCTGGTCTGTTTTTGTCGATTGACCTCATAAAAAACAAAAAATATACAGAGGCGATGAAGATGATTGAAAAGTCAAAAGATTGGCCGGAAAATCTGGGAGTAGGAAAACCATATGACGTGGAGACCAGGATCCAGGATTATCTCGATATTTTCTGTCTGGAAAAACTAAAAAGATCAAATGAAACTGAAGTTCTCAGAAAGTCAATAATTGATTACACGAATCAGGACCCCTCGCCGTCATTCAATAATAGTCTGGCTCTTAAACTTCTTAAAGAAAAGGGAGATACTGAATCTGCAAATGCTTTAGTTCAGAAAATTGAAAAATCAGGAGCTGCTGAAAACCCCGTTAATCAATGGGTTATTGCAACCTTTAAGAATGATCAGACGAAAATTAATAATCTCGAAAAAGGATTTACGAAAAACAATTATTTTTTAATTGCAAAAAAGATTTCAGAACTGAAATGAGGTGTGAGGTGTGAGGCGTGAGGTGTGAGGTGTGAGGTGTGAGGCGTGAGGCATGAGGCATGAGTCGTGAGCCGAGGACCTAACCATGTCCTAATCCTTCCCTTTCGCCCCCTTAGTAAATTCACTATTGGCTGGCTGTACCTGTTTGCTGAACAGATAATTTCCCATTACCAGATAGTCCATCTCGGTGGACATAAAGCAACGGTATGCATCATCGGGTGTGCAAACAATGGGTTCACCCCTAACGTTAAAGCTCGTATTGACCAGAATGCCATAATTGGTCAATTCTTTAAATTTGCTTATCAGCTGATGAAAGCGTTGATTTATATCCGAATCTACACTTTGTATCCTTGCAGAATAGTCGATATGAGTTACTGCCGGGATATCCGATCGTTGATTATATAACCGTTGCATCAGTGATTGTCCTTGAAATTCATATGTATTGGATTTTCTCCTTGAAATTTTCACAAGTGCAACCAGAAGCATGTATGGGGAAGGTTTATCTAATTCAAAATATTTGGGCAAATCTTCTTCAAGTACTGCCGGGGCAAAGGGTCTGAATCCTTCCCTGTATTTTATTTTCAGATTCAGTTTTTTTTGCATATCAGGATTCCTTGCGTCTCCTAAAATACTCCGATTGCCTAAAGCCCTTGGCCCAAACTCCATTCTGCCTTGAAACCAGCCAACCACATTTCCTTCTTCCAGCCGGGATGCCACTTCTTTGCAGAGGGAATCAAAATCACTTATAAAAATTGCTTTCGCCTCATATTTATTAATCGTACGCAATATTTCTTTATCGGTATATTCCGGACCGAGAAGAGAACCATACATTCCATCCGGTAATACTGGTTCCCGCAATTGATTCTTAAAAATATGCCAGACAGCTAATGCTGAGCCAATTGCACCTCCTGCATCGCCTGCAGCCGGTTGTACCCATATATCCTTAAACCAACCAGCTTTTAAGAGTTTCCCATTGGCCACACAATTCAAGGCTACGCCTCCGGATATTGTAAGATTGGAGCTATCAGTAATTTCTTTCGCATGTTTGGCCAGCTTAAGCAAAATATGTTCCGTTACCTGTTGTATAGCCAGTGCCATATTTGCATATTCCTGGGTTATTTCACCTTCTGAATGTCTTGGGGGTAATCCGAATAAAGATTTCCATTTGGGATCATTTGTCATGCGCATTCCTGTGGCAAAATGAAAGTAGTCCATATTTAATAATATTGACCCATCCTCTTTGATGTCTGCTAATTTATCGAGTATTTTTTCCCTAAATTTTATCGTTTGGTCTGAGTCAGGATCTCCATATGGTGCCAGACCCATTAGTTTATATTCTCCGCTGTTTACCATAAAACCCAAATAATAGGTGAAAGCGGAATATAGTAGACCTATCGAATGTGGAAAGTGGAGTTCTTTTAGTACTTCTATCTCGTTGCCATTTCCTTTAGAAATAGTGGTAGTAGCCCATTCCCCTACTCCATCTATAGTCAGAATGGCAGCTT
>PMIL01000213.1:0-1505 GCA_003157075.1 Bacteroidales bacterium
GTCACGCTTGCCCGCCGTAGCTCAAGTGAAGGCGGGGTTTTTGCATACCGCTGTTGCCGTAAATGAAATAACTCTAAAAACAAATTAGCGGGCATTTTTTGAACACGGATTACTCAATTAAATGTAATTGGACATGACTGCACCATTTTTAATAACGAAATCACCTAAAAGTATTGGGATCGCATTACTACTAACTTTTCTATTCGGACCAATTGGACTATTCTACGCAAGTGTGTCGGGTGGACTGATAATGACCTTAACACCAATATTACTCTTCTTGCTTGTAATTTTTGGCACTTTGCAAGACAATTTTATTTTAGTGGGATGGTCATCAGGACTTTTAATAATTTTTGCGCTGACATATTGGTTGATAAATATTATTTGGGCAGTTATAAGTGTGAACAGTTACAATAAAGAACTTGAATATGAAGCCAAAAGACAATTTGAATTATGGAATAGGATTCATGAAATAGACCAGAATCAATATGCAATAAATATCAATCAAAAATCTCCTAACATAAATACATCAAAACAAGGAACAACCTTGCCATCTAAACCAAACCTCCAAGACTGGTTAAAAAATAATCCAGGTAAGTCAATCAATGACTACTTTTCAAGATTCGGCAGATAATGAAAAAACATGGACAAACGACTTGAAAACAAAACAACCGCTAACACGGACAATAAATGTTATAAGCCCAGCCTTCACCGAGGCTTCGGCAGGCACAGTTATCCTGGTTTTTGCAAACCGCTGTTGCCGTAAATGAAATAACACTAAAAACAAGATATGCATAATACCATCAAACCATGAGAATAATTAAAATTCTACTTATCCCAACTATTCTTTTCGCTTGTACATCAAACCCTAAAGGAGAAAGGAAAGCCCATAAAGATGAATTACTTCAAAACAAAATAGAAATTCAAAACTACTCGACTCAGCATTTTATAGATAAAACAGATTCAGTGTTAATTCCATCTTTTGAAGTCGAAATTGTTTTAAGTGAGAAGGCGAAAGAAAGGATGTTCAATCCAAAAGAATCAATAATTGTTTATGCTGAGTTTGCTGGAGAGCCGAATGATACTATAAGTGATGGATTAAATGAGACTGGTGTGTTAATGTTAAAAACAATCCAGATGGAGATCTATTCACCCTGGATAGTAAGATTTGAAAACAATTTTATTTCAAGAAAATTGTATGACAGACTTAAGAACAAAGATTTCGACGTGTCAATTCAAATTTGGACAGGGAGAAAAACCTCTGAATATAATTTATTATTTGGAGACCTGATATTTGGACAGATTAGTAAGATTAGGGGGACAAGACAAAAGCTAAATGCAAAACTTATTGAAGAATAAAAGTACTATGCATAACATGGACAATAAAGGTTATAAGCTCATCCTCAGCGTAAAACGCTTCGGAGTCGTGCAGTCGCGCAGTCATACGCACGATAGATATCGGGACGTGCGATCCACTGACTCGAAACGTCTTTTAAGTCTTAACGCTT
>PMIL01000213.1:1512-2987 GCA_003157075.1 Bacteroidales bacterium
TCCCTTGTGCCCTGCACCCCTTTTTTCTTTTCCTCCTTGCACCTTGCAGCTTGCACCCGGTACCGTGTACCCCTTTTGTCTTGTGACTTTTATCTTATATCTTGTACCTGCTTTTTCCTTATCATTAATCTGTAAACATTAAACATTTAATAACCTTAAAATTTTTAACATGAAAATTAAGTCTTTATCGATGACTGTTTTAATATTGAATATTGCAATGTGTTCAATAGCCCAGGTCGCTGGTACTTTTAAAGATTCCAGAGATGGTAAAACCTACAAGACAGTAAAAATAGGTACTCAGACATGGATGGCAACCAATCTTGCATTTAAAGCAAACAGCGGATGCTGGGCTTACGACAATAATAAAACCAATGCAATAACCTACGGGTATCTGTACAACTGGGAGACAGCAAAGAAAGCGTGCCCTGCAGGCTGGCATCTGCCTTCGATGGCAGAATGGACGACACTGACTGACTTTACAGGTGGTGATAAAACAGCAGGCAACAAACTAAAGGAAGCCGGTTCGAAGCATTGGGCAAGCCCCAATGCGGGAGCTACAAACGCTAGCGGCTTCACAGCTCTTCCAGGAGGCGGGCGTCAGGAAGACGGGCAATTCACAAATATTAAGGTTAATGGGAACTGGTGGACTACAGATATAAAAACGATTACTGAGAATTCGACCAAAACAACCACCACATTTTACGAAGGCATTGTAATGTCGGGAGATCCGGATTATCCCCTTGAGATCAATTCATCGGTCGACAATAGTTCCAACAACAAGGAAGCCGGCTGTTCAGTAAGGTGCATCAAAAACAAATGATTTATTTATCTGTCATATCAACGCCCCTTCCGGGGCGTTTTTGTTTTTATTTGCGGATCCATTTCTCAGGGTTTTCCCGGATATATTTCCTGATCCGGTTCAATTCGGTATTGGTTCGGATGATATGGTCATGATACAGGGTCTGCCATTGGAATTCCTGTTTTGTTTTCTTTGCATATGTGGATACAATGGATTTGATGCCCCGGATAATTGATGCCAGATTTTTTGATTGTGGTCCAAATTCATTTTTATATTGATTGTTTTGGTTTGGTTTGATTGTGGAATCACCAATAGAACCACCAGTGGAATCACCTGTGGCACCGCCATGCATGGCGGTGCTGACAATACCCATTTCAAAATTTGTATTATATTGGTTTTCACCAATAATGATTATTGCATGAAAATGGTCTGGCATTACAACAAATTCATCCAGGGTGATATTCATATCAGGTCTGATATCCCTGGTTTTTAACCATTCATTTTGCAAATAATTCCCCATCTCCGATAAAATCATTTTCCCATTTTCCACCTCCCCGAAATATGGTTTCCTGTTTTTTGTGCAAATGGTAATAAAATATTTCCCGGGTGATGAATAATCATATCCCCGGTACCGGGTCGATTCGATCCTGTATTTATTCCTGAACAGGGAGCACAT
>PMIL01000128.1 GCA_003157075.1 Bacteroidales bacterium
CATCCCCTGCTCTTCCATGGAAGACACTTTCCAGGGTATATTATTGCCCTGGCCATAACTTAAGGGCAGGATGGTTAGGAGATAAAATACTAAGAAATACTTTCTCATTTGTGGAGTTTCAAGGTTGCCAATTGCTAAATTGCATCTTCTGCACTGATTTATAATATCCTATAAATCAAATGTAGGAATAAAATAGAAAAATTTCTTTGACTATTTATTAGGTTTAGTTAATGCCATTTATCTGAGGTGATATGTTGAAATCATAAACCAGGCAGAACATGAGAGAGTGAGGAAATGGCTTTAAGAGAAAGGGATGCTGTAAATTTTATATAACCAAATAGATGTTCGGGTTGCTCTCTTCATATTGCATTGCAGAAAGCATGGGTCTCGTATAAGTTAGTTACAAGTCAATTCTGTCTGTATCTCAAGAATCTCTAATATCAAGTGGTCGATTACATCCATCAAAGCAAACTGCAGGGCCAAACCCTCCATTATTCTGTACAGTTAGGTTATCTTTTAATAAACTATATGTCAGTATAATCATTATGCAACATTAAGGCCCGGGATTTTGGGAATGGTAAAATAAAGTTGCTTATAGTTTAAGTAAGGTTTAATTTTGATAATGAAATCAATAGAACTCTGATGTCAAGCATTATAAGCGGATATGAATATGACATCTTCATCAGCTACCGTCAGAAAGATAACAAGCATGATGGCTGGGTTACTGAGTTTGTTGATAATCTTAAAGGAGAAATTGAATCAACCTTTAAAGAAGAGATAAGTATCTATTTTGACATCAACCCTAGTGACGGACTTTTAGAGACTCATGACGTAGCTGAATCCCTGAAAGACAAACTAAAATGCCTGGTCTTTATACCAATTATTTCCCGTACATATTGTGATCCGAACTGTTTCGCCTGGGAATATGAGTTTAAAGCATTTGTTGAACAAGCTTCAAAGGATCAGTTTGGATTAAAGTTAAAACTGCCTAACGGCAATGTAGTTAACAGAGTATTACCGGTTCGGATATATGAATTGGACACTAATGATATAAAATTATGTGAATTCATTCTGGGCGGAGTGCTTCGTAGTGTTGATTTTATCTATAAATCTGCTGGAGTCAACAGACCATTAAACCCGTCTGATAACTCACATGACAATCTTAATAAGACATACTATAGAGATCAGATCAATAAAGTCGCTAATTCAATAAAAGAGATAATAACCTCAATAGGACAACATTTTCCACAAAAAGAAGAGGCGCCAAAGGAAGCTTTTAAACCAATATTATTCCCGNNTACTTGTGCTTGCTTATTTCTTGATCCCAACACTTTCTAAACCAAAAGAACAGTTTGAAAAATCGGTTGCTGTTTTGCCATTTGCTAATCTTAGTAATGATCCAGAGCAGGAATATTTCAGTGATGGCATTGTGGAAGCAATTTTAGATCACCTTTTCAAAATAGGTGAATTAAAGGTAACATCCGGCACATCAACAAAAAGATATAAAAGTACAGAACTCTCCGTAAAGGAAATTGGCAGGGAATTAGGTGTCTCNNGACAGGAACATTTCGGATATATTCTCAATTCAATCTGAAGTGGCTCAATCTGTTGCCAGGGAGTTAAAAGCAACACTGACTTCAAAGGAGAAGGGACAAATAGAAAAGAATCAGACAAGCAGTGTAATAGCTTACAATTTATATTTACAGGGGCGTTTTTTCTGGAATAAAAGAACTGAGGAAGAACAAAAGAAAAGTATTGAATTTTTTGAAAAATCAGTTGCATTAGATCCGAATTATGCATTAGCCTATGCAGGAATGGCCGATGCTTACTTTATACTTACATGGCGTGGCTGGTTACCGAATCCGGAAGGGTATATCAGAGCCAAAGGATTTGCATTGCAGGCACTTGAAATTGACAATAATCTTGCAGAGGCACATACATCACTAGGATGGCTTCTATTCTGGAGTGAATGGAAATGGGAGGAGGCAAGGAAAGAATTAAACCGGGCCATTGAGTTAAATCCCAACTATGCGAACGCTCATCAGGCATATTCTGAATTATTGGATATTTTAAGACAAGACAAAGCAGCCCGTGAACAACTTAACCTGGCTTTGGAACTTGATCCTCTCTCCCCGGCAATGAACGGTTTAAATGGATTGCATTATTACAATGAAGGCAAATTAAAAGAATCTCTCGAAGCTTGCCACAGATTAGCAGAAATCGATCTTTATAATTCTCAAGGGGTGTATTGGCAATATTTCCGCATTTATTTGAGAAATGGGGAGGATTTAAAAGCAATTGAAGCACTTCAGAAGTTAATGCCTGGTAATGCAATGACAATAAAAGAGGTTTATTATAAGTCAGGAATAAACGGGATATTTAACTATTTAATTGAATCAGAGATTAATAAATCCACAAATTATTTTCGGACTTTGGCGAGTTTATATGCTAAGCTTGACAAAAAAGAGGAAGAATTAAGTTGGCTGGAAAAAGCTNNTGCGTTCAGAACCAAGATTTCAGGCTATTATAAAAAAAATGAGATTGTCAGAATATTTAAAGAAAGAATAATACCATATATAACATCTAAGAATAAAGAATTGGCTTGAAGATCAGGGGATGTTGTATATATAATGTAAATTTTTTCAATATAATTTCAGTAACGCTCAAATGGAAAAGCGCATTCAGACACTATATATCTGTTTGCGCTTATTCATACGTGGGTTGTACTGGAGTCGAACCAGTGACCCCTACCCTGT
>PMIL01000020.1 GCA_003157075.1 Bacteroidales bacterium
TAAGGTTTAATTTTGATAATGAAATAAATAAACATTTGATGTCAAGCATTATAGACGGATATTTATATGACATCTTCATCAGCTATCGTCAGAAAGACAACAAATATGACGGATGGGTAACCGAATTTGTTGATAATCTGAAACGGGAACTTGAAGCAACTTTTAAAGAAGAGATCAGTGTGTATTTTGATATCAATCCTCATGACGGACTTCAGGAGACTCATGATGTAGCTGCTTCACTAAAAGAGAAACTGAAGTGCCTTGTTTGTATACCAATCATATCGCTCACCTATTGCGATCCGAAATCATATGCCTGGGAATATGAGTTTAAGACATTTATTGAACAAGCCTCATCAGATCATATTGGATTGAAGGTGACATTGCCCGGAGGTAATGTGGCAAACCGTGTGCTGCCGGTAAGGATTCACGATCTGGATACTGCTGATATTAAACTATTTGAATCGACACTGGGAGGAGTTCTCAGATCCGTGGATTTTGTTTATAAAGAAACAGGTGTGAATCGTCAGCTGCGTGCCAAAGATGATGATGTTATCAGAAATCTGAACCAGGTCCTTTATCGCGATCAGATAAATAAAGTAGCCCACGCCATCAAGGATATTATAGAAAGTATCAAAGCTGCTGAAACTCGCAGCCCTGGAAACAACAATGAAAGTCTTTTTAAGGAGACCTTAAAGAACAAGGAACCTCTGATTGATGAACCTATTCAACAGGACTGGAGGAAATCAAAACGTGAAGTTATTGTTGGAGAAAACAGGTCCGAAGGAGATAAAAGATTTCTGAGATTAAGGAATCCAAGAACATTAGTCCCTGGTGTTCTGCTGATTATAGCCATTTTTGTAACATTATTTTTTCTGATAAATAAACATTCTAAAGTCAGATGGGCAAAGGAGGTGGCTATACCGGAAATTGAACAATTCGTAAATAATGGTAATGTTCAAGCTGCATTTAGCCTGGTTCAAAAAGCAGAAAAATATATACCAAAAGAACATAAATTGAAAGAATTATCTTCTTTGGTTACCTCTAAATTAACCATTTTAACTGATCCTCCCGGAGCTGATGTCTATATCAGGGAGTATTCGGATACAACCGGAGAATGGGTAAAACTGGGAAAAACACCTGTTGATAGTGTCAGGATAACCGGATCTTCATTCTGGCTGTCAAGCACAACCTATCTGACAAGGATTGAGAAACAAGGATATGAAAATGTTCTGGCAGTTGCCTCGACAACTAAGGATTCTTTGTATAGAAAACTATTTAAACAGGGATCAATACCTCCGGGCATGGTATACGTGGAAAGTAAGAATGGATTCTTTATTGACCGTTATGAAGTAACTAACAGGCAGTTCAAAGAATTCATCGATAAAGGAGGATATAACAATCCTGAATATTGGAAAATTCAATTTAAAAAAGATGGCAAAATCATCAGCAGGGATAAAGCAATGGCTTACTTTGTTGATAACACGGGAAGACCAGGACCCGCTACCTGGGAGGGCGGATATTTCCCTGACGGTCATGACAATTATCCTGTATCAGGCATCAGCTGGTATGAAGCAGTGGCATATGCAGAATATGCAGGTAAAAGCCTTCCCACAACTGACGATTGGGAGAGTGCAGCCAAATGGTTTTTCAGGTCTGATTCCAAAATTGTACCAGCCAGCAATTTTAACAGGAAGGGTCCTGAACCGGTAGGGAAAAATGGTGGTGTGAACATGTTCGGTGCCTATGATATGGCTGGTAACGTAAGGGAGTGGTGCTGGAATGAAACTCCTATTGGCCGGATTATAAGAGGTGGTGCATGGGATGATGCTACTTATATGTATAAATTTCTGAGTCAGCTGCCTCCATTTGACCGTTCTCCGAGAAATGGATTCCGATGTATTAAATATATTGATAAGGAAAAGATACCTGAAAGTGCATTTAAGCAGATAACTTATGATGAAGGGGAGGATTATTCCAAAAAACAACCTGTACCTGAAAACATTTTCTCAATTTATAAGAATCAATTTCAATACGACAGTGCTGACTTAAAATCTGTTATAGAAAATAAGAACAAGAGCCCTGATGGATGGATCACTGAAAAAATATCTTTTATGGCTGCCTATGGAAATGAAAGGATGATCGCATATCTTTTTTTACCCGAAAAGGTATCTCCTCCTTATCAGACTCTCATTTTTTTCCCTGGTTCAGGAGCTCTTTTTGAAAAAGATCTCGTTAAAAGCATCGAGACGAAATGGCTGATTGATTATATCATAAAAAGCGGGCGTGCAGTCATGTGTCCAATTTATACAGGAACATTTGAGAGAATTGATAATCATGCACCTGAAGTTAGGAGTGGGCATCAACATTCCGAAGGGGTTATCAAATTGGTTAAAGATTTCAGAAGATCCGTTGATTACCTTGAAACCCGGCAGGATATTGACAATAGAAAACTTGGTTACTACGGTTTCAGCTGGGGCGGTCTGATGGGCGGTATAATTCCGGCTGTGGAGGATCGTCTTAAAGTGAACATTTTAATTGTCGGTGGATTAACGGGAGGATCTCTCCCCGAGGTTGATCAGATAAATTATCTTTCAAGGGTAAAAATACCAACGCTCATGCTAAATGGAAGGTATGATTTTACATTCCCTTACGATAAGGCAGTTTTACCTTTCTATAATCTTCTGGGCACTCCGATCAAAGATAAACGGCGCGTCATTTATGAAACAGACCATTATGTACCAAAGAGCGAAATGATTAAAGAGGTGTTAAACTGGTGTGATCGTTATCTGGGACCTGTAAAGCAATAATCCTATATGTAAGCATTATCAACGGCTACGAATACGACATCTTCATCTCCTACCGCCGCAATGATAACCGTTCAGGCCGGGTAACGGAGTTTGTAAATGCCTTGCAGGAGGAATTGGCATGTATCAATAACCCCACTTTTTCATTGCGGCAAGATCATCTTTTACACAGTCCATCGGACTTTCGTTCTGGTAGGCCTCCTGTTCAATGATCATTAACCAGGCCCCGTTTTTTATTGAAAGAGCCATAACGTCTTTAATATTGAGAACACCTTTTCCGAGAATTGTACTGTCATGCATATTCTCTTTATTCTTCTCCTTCAATAAATCTTTTACGTGCAGGGAGACAAATCTTCCCGGATATTTTTTAATTACATCCAGCGGATCAGTGCCCGATGCATTGTACAAATTGGCAATATCAAACTGATGAATAGATATTTTCGGATCAGAAAACTTCATGATTATATCGAATAACTTCATGTTGTTCATAACTACGTCTGCATTGAAATCATCGTGGTATCCGAATTTCATTCCGAATTTCTGGCAATATTCACCGCATTTGTTCCAGAGATCAATCACTTTTAAAAGTGTATCATAATCCTTCTGGGCATCTCCGGCCAGCTCGGGAGTGATTACAAATTTCTGTCCCATAAAAGCTGCATCCTCCACAGTATGTTTCCATTTATCCGTAAAATCCTTTTTCGAAGCATCCCACGACTGCATTCCAAATTCGACATGGCCGCTGTGCATCTTCAGATCCAGGTCTCCCAGGATTTT
>PMIL01000156.1:0-7127 GCA_003157075.1 Bacteroidales bacterium
GGTATTTTATTTATTTCCTGGAAATTTTCCTGTTTACTTTCGTCAAGATAAACACTGATCCCATTTAACTCAGAGAAAATCTTTAATGTACCCGTTTGTACCTGGGAATACGCCTGTGCAACGAATGCAAGGAATAAAACAGTCAATAACAGAGATTTAGTTTTCATAAGTTTAGGTTTAAAAATAATAATACAATTCCAATACCTGATCGAATAGCAACCGGGCATAAAAGAGTCAACTCGCAAATGAAATTACAAATGAGAAATCTTCCCCCTCCTCAAGTATATAAATATTTTTATAAAAAACATGTGATCTTTCACATATTTTGGTGTAAAATAAACATATTTAAAAACATGTTTTTTAAACTAACTGAATAAGAGGATTGCAACTATCTTCCGATTCCTGCGAGATCGCGTAAAACAACAGAGGCGCAGGCTATTCCAAAAGCAGCCGGCATATATGAAATAGTTCCTACTATTGAAGCTTTGTTTTGTTCCCCTTTTGTGGCAACAATTTTTTGTTTGTCAATTGGTTCGGGAGAATAGACCGCAGTAAAGCCCTCCCTTATCCCCAGTCTGTGCAATCTTTTCCTCAGTATCCTGGCGAGTGAACAATCTGTTGTTTCCGAGATATCGGTTATAAATACCTTCGTCGGATCAAATTTTCCACCTGCACCCATTGAACTGACAAGGGGTATTTTCCTCTGCAAACAATGATAGATCAGAAATATCTTTGGCGACAGTGTATCAATTGCATCAACCACATAATCAAACCCCTTTTCGATAATTTCAAGCATACGGTCATCTTTGATATATTCCTGGATGACAGTAAGTTTAATATCGGGATTAATATCACGAATCCGATGTCCCATTACTTCAGCCTTAGCCATGCCTTCCGTACTTTTCAGTGCAGGTAGTTGCCTGTTCCTGTTTGTAGGATGGATATGGTCGCCGTCGACAATTGTCATCGATCCTACTCCCGACCTGCATATCATCTCTGCGGCATAAGCTCCTACTCCACCAAGACCTACAACCAGGACATTGGAATCTTTAAGCTTCTTCAATTTCCCTTCATCCAGAATTAATTCTGTACGTGTCAGCCAATCAGACATTTATTAAAATTTTTCAGAATTAATAGTTTTAAACTGTCGACAGTCAGGTCAAGATCATTTGCAACTTTACTATAAATAGTTCTGATATCGACTTCAGCTCCATCTGTTTCAAGGAAAATCCGGTCAGAGGGTAGCTGTTTTAATAAATTCCCCGACTGTGGTCTGAGAACAAAATCGAACCAGAAAGAAAGGTACATTCCTTTTGATAAAAGCTGTAATGCCAGTTCCACATTTCCTCTGAAGCCATGGACCAGCCATGGCATTTTAGGTTTCATTTTCTTTCGGACAGACAGAAGTTCATCCCACGCCCTAACACAGTGAATGACAACAGGTTTTTTTATTTTTTCCGATATTAATACCTGTTCTTCAAAGACAGTGCGCTGAAGTTCAATGGAAGGCCCTTTCAGTTTGTCAAACCCTGCTTCACCTATTGCAATGATACCTGGCAGAGTAGCAACATTTTCAACTGAAATCAAAAATTCTTTTTGATTGTCTTCATTAAGGAACCAGGGATGTATTCCATATGTGTATAAAACTCCGGGCTTATCGTCCGGCAGTTTTCCTTCATGTGCCATCAGGCTTTCGAGGATAAAGATCCCGCTGGCAGGAGCGCCGCCATGAATATGGATATCAATATAATCACCGTTCTGTGGCAGATACATCACATCTGTTTACTTAACCGGTCAATTCCCTTTTCAATACGATTAATTGTTTCCTCTTTGCCGAGCCAGCTGATAATATCAAACATGTGAGGGCCCCTTGAAGCACCAACAATTACCAGTCTTAGTGGGGTCATGATAGATCCCGTATTATAACCCTTTTCCTCAATCCATGCTGTGATGGACGACTCTGCTCCAGCTGAGGAAAAATCATTCGTTTTTTCAAGAATTGGTTTTAATTCCAATAACAGTTTTACCGAATCCTCATTCCATCTTTTTTTTACAACTTCAGGATCATAAGATTCAGGAGCTTTAAAAAAGAAATCTGTCTGTTCCCAGATCTCTTTAACAAAACTTACTCTCTCTTTCACCAGCCCAACAAGTGATTCAATCCTGACAATATCGGCATGATATCCATGAGCTCTCAGAAACTCTCTGAATTCCATAGCAAGCTGTGTGTTGGATTTCTTCTGAAGATACTGGTGATTGAACCACTTTGCCTTCTCCGGATCAAACCTGGAACCTGATTTTCCCACCCTGTCTATCGAAAAAGCATTTATAAGCTCATCCATTGAAAATAGTTCCTGTTCGGTTCCCGGGTTCCAGCCTAATAAAGCCAGCATATTCACAAAAGCGTCAGGGTAGTAGCCTTCTTCACGATAACCTTTGGCAGTTTCGCCATAAGGCCAGAACAGAGGAAAAACAGGGAAACCCATTTTATCTCCGTCGCGTTTGCTTAATTTACCCTTTCCATCAGGTTTCAACAAGAGGGGAAGATGTGCGAAGAGAGGATGCTCCCATCCAAAAGATCTGTACATCAGAATATGCAAAGGTAATGATGGCAACCACTCTTCTCCCCTTATAACATGGCTGATTTCCATAATATGATCATCGACTATATGAGCCAGATGGTATGTCGGCATTCCATCCGACTTGAACAATACCTTGTCATCTAGAGTTGATGTATTAACCACTATATGTCCCCGCACAATATCCTCAAAATGGATATCCTCATTGTCAGGCATTTTAAACCGTATAACATATGGTTCTCCTTTATCAAGTTTCTCTTTCCACTCAGTCTCTTTAAGTGACAATGAGTTACTAAGGCTTTGCCTGACCCCGGCATTATAGATAAAGGTCTTTCCTGTTTTTTCTGCTTCATGCCTTAAAGTATCGAGTACTTCAGGAGTATCGAAGGCATAATAGGCATCACCTTTATTTACAAGGATATCGGCATATTGCCGGAAGATAGCTTTTTTGTCACTCTGCCGGTATGGACCATATTTCCCGCCTTCCCGGATACCTTCATCAACAATTATTCCACACCAGGCCAGTGATTCCATAATATATTCTTCTGCACCCTCAACATATCTCGACTGATCTGTATCTTCGATCCTTAAAATAAAAGTCCCTCCATACTTCTTTGCAAAAAGATAGTTATAAAGAGCCGTTCTAACACCCCCTATATGCAAGGGACCTGTAGGACTAGGGGCAAATCGCACGCGTACTCGTTCCATACTATGGTTAACTTGTTTGACTAAAATGCAAATATAGGCAAACCCGATTAGATTCAATACTATAACGAAAGTCAGCTTTTGAACGAGAGAATTGTATTAATTTAGCAGACTTAAAATATAATTGGTTTACAAGTAAGTACTCCTTTTCCCAAGGTCGCTCAAAAATCAATTTCATTACCAAATCGCTTAATTTTGTATATATGAAGATGATGAAAGCACTCGTAAAAGCCAGACCCGAAAAAGGGTTATGGATGCAGGAGGTCCAGGTTCCGGAACCGGGCCTTAATGATGTAATTATAAAGGTCAAGAAATCAGCAATTTGTGGTACTGACCTTCATATTTATGAATGGGATGCATGGTCACAAAAAACGATACATACACCCATGATTATCGGTCATGAATATATGGGATATATAGAAAAGATGGGAGCCGGAGTGACAAATCTTAAGATCGGGGAAAGAGTTACAGGTGAAGGACATCTTGCATGTGGACATTGCCGGAATTGCCGTAGAGGAAAAGAGCATGTCTGTGAGAACACCGTCGGAATTGGAGTTCATATAGACGGTTCCTTTGCTGAATACGTAAGGGTTCCAGCCACAAACGTAATCCCTCTTGATCACAGGATTCCCGATGATTGGGCGGCAATTATGGATCCATTCGGAAATGCAACTCATACTGCTTTGTCATTCCCGTTGATTGGGGAGGATGTCCTGATCACCGGATCGGGTCTTATCGGCAGTATGGCAGTAGCTATAGCAAAATATGCCGGGGCAAGATTTATAGTTGCAAGTGACCTGAGCGATGCGCGTCTGGAAATTGCCAAAAAAATGGGTGCGACGCTTACAGTAAATCCTTCAAAAGGGGAAAAAATCTCCGATGCCCGTAAAACACTGGGAATGCGTGGCTTCGATATTGGTCTGGAAATGTCGGGTTCGCCGAAAGCGTTCGTTGATATGCTCAGTAATATGTATAATGGCTCCAGCATATCCCTTCTTGGCATACTCCCCTCCAATTTTGAAGTTCCCTGGAGTGATATTATTTTCAAGGCTATAACATTAAAAGGTATATATGGCCGTGAGATGTGGGAAACATGGTATAAAATGGAGCAGATGATTATCGGCGGAATAGATTTAAGTCCTGTAATAACTCATAGATTCCCAATCGATGATTTTCAGAAAGGATTCGATGAGATGGAAAAAGGCGATTGCGGAAAGGTAATTTTGAACTGGTATTAATGCAAATTACTTTGAGAACCTTTGTGCCTTAGCGCCTTTGTGGCAAAAAAAGAATAGCCAAGAAGACGTAAAGACGAAAAAAAAGACTGAGAAATAAAATAATGAATTGGTAATATGTATACAAATTACAAGAATCATCTCGATTCACTTCTAAATGAAATCAGAAAAGCTGGTTTATATAAGAACGAACGGATTATAGTTTCTCCGCAAGGCGCTGAGATTGAACTCAACACTGGACAAAAGGTCCTGAATTTCTGTGCGAATAATTATCTGGGGCTTTCGAATGATCCTTCTCTGATTGAAGCAGCCAAAGCCTCACTTGATAATCATGGCTACGGAATGTCATCGGTAAGATTTATCTGCGGGACTACTGATCTTCATAAAGAACTTGAGAGGAAAATTGCTGAGTTTTTCGGCACTGAAGACACCATCCTCTATGCAGCCTGTTTCGATGCAAATGGCGGCGTTTTTGAACCCCTTTTGTCAGAAGAAGATGCAATCATCTCAGATTCACTGAATCATGCTTCAATAATTGATGGAGTAAGGCTCTGCAAAGCCCAGCGATTCAGGTATGAAAATGCTGATGTTACAGATCTTGAAAAACAACTGCAAATGGCTCAGAATATGCGATTCAAACTAATAGTCACTGATGGCGTATTTTCAATGGATGGGAATGTAGCTCCCCTTGATAAAATTGTAAATCTTGCAAACAAATATAATGCCATAGTAATGGTTGATGAGTCTCACTCTGCAGGTGTAGTTGGAAAAACAGGCAGAGGAGTTACCGAACTTTTTAATGTTAAAGGCCAGGTTGAAATTATTACAGGGACTCTTGGTAAAGCATTCGGGGGCGCTATCGGGGGATTTACAACAGGTAAAAAAGAGATCATAGAGATTCTGAGACAGAGGTCAAGGCCCTATCTCTTTTCTAACTCTATTCCTCCATTAGTGGCTGCAGCCGGTATAAGGATGATAGAAATGATGACAGAGACCAATAAGCTCCAGGATAAACTTCATTTCAATGCAGAATACTTTATCAATTGCATGAAAAAGCTGGGGTTCGATATAAAGCCTACCAAATCGGCAATATGTGCGGTCATGCTCTATGATGCCAGATTATCGCAGGTTTTCGCATCACGACTTCTTAAGGAAGGTATTTATGTAATTGGGTTTTATTTCCCTGTTGTTCCCAAGGATCAGGCAAGGATAAGAGTGCAGCTTTCTGCCGCTCATGAAACAGAACATCTGGATAAGGCTGTCATGGCTTTCGGAAAGATCGGGAGAGAGCTTGGAGTGATAAAATAGTAATAAATCAGAAAAAATATCAGGATCTGATTCATAGTTGTTATATTCATGTTTACAACAAGTTACTTCTTATGATTGCACTTATAACCCCCACTGGTGGAAGACCTGAGCTGATAAATCTCTGTGCCCGATGGATGAAGCAGCAGGAATATCACGGAGAAGTTCTATGGGTTATTATAGATGACTGCCAGCCAAGGACCACTGATTTTATAACGGATGATTTCAAGGAAAACTGGAAAATAATAAAATCATTCCCGGAACCTTTCTGGCAGCCTGAACAAAATACGCAGGCCAGGAATCTGAAAGCAGGCCTTGATATCATAAAAAACCTCAACCCGGACGCAATCTTTATTATTGAGGATGACGACTATTATAAGCCCAGCTATCTGGAGGTGATGATGAAAAAACTCGATGGCTTTAATGCCGCAGGAGAAATAAATACTATCTTTTACCATGTCCCTTTAAAAAGCTGGTTCAATATTAAAAACAAGCGTCATTCGTCTCTTTTTCAGACGGCTTTCAAACCTGTTCTTACCCCTGTTTTCGAGGACTGCTTTAAATATGAGTATATCGATTATTTTTTTTTCAGAATAATTAAGAATAAGAATCTCTTCAAAGCTGATAATATTTCAGTAGGAATAAAGGGTCAGCCAGGCAGGAAAGGAATAAGCATAGAACATGTCAGAAACAAAAAATATAAATCTGACCCGGATGGAACCAAGCTTATAGAATTACTTGGCAAGGATGCGATATATTACATGTGAAAGTGTATTGAATTGTAAAGTACTTCTCCGTCAGGTTAAAAATAAAAAGGTGCTCCGGAGAGCACCTGCTGATTTTATGATAATTCCCTATACCAGGGACCCCATACAATGATATATCATCCGCATTTTGATGATCCGCAATCTTTGCAGATCAGGCAACCTTCTTCATATACAAGATTTTCTGAACCGCATTCACCACACTTGCCTTTTGCTTTTGTTCCGTTTGGTATGTATTTCTTCAATGCTCTCTCAACGCCGTTCTTCCAGTTATTAATCGATTCGCTGTCAAGCTTTAATGAAGTAACAAGGTTAACAACATCCTGAATTGGCATTTCGTGTCTCAAAACACCCGAGATCAGTTTGGCATAATTCCAAAACTCGGGCTTAAACATATGAGATAATCCTCCCATAGTTTTCTTATAGCCATATTTGTCGGTATACTGAAAATCGTATCTTGTATTTCCATCATCATCCTTGATCTTTATAATTTTCCCTTTTACTATGCTTTTTGGAATCGGGAATATCTCCTCGTCGGC
>PMIL01000156.1:7181-12135 GCA_003157075.1 Bacteroidales bacterium
TCCTCTTTTGCTTCAGCAGGAAGATTTATTGTTACACTTATTGAATGATCGACCCATTTTTGAATCGCGCCCTGCATTTTTACTTTGGCGATCCAGTCAACGTCATTTGCAGTGGCTTTATAGTAGGGAGATTTTGCAATTATAGATTCAATCTCCTCATCGCCCATTCTGGTTACTTCATCGGAATCATATCCATTGAGTTTGAGCCAGTCGATAAATTTATGATGAAATACATTAAATTCTTCCCATGAATCGCCAACCTCGTCCTTGAATGTCACTTTTACGTCCAGGTCATTGGGATTCACTTTCCTTCTTCTTTTGTAAAAAGTTGAGAATATAGGCTCAATTCCGGAAGTTGTCTGTGTCATAAGACTGGTTGTTCCGGTAGGGGCAATCGTAAGGAGAGCTATATTTCTGCGGCCATATTTAACCATATTATTATACATGACAGGGTCAGCTTCCTTCATCCTGAGAACAAAGGGGTTTTCTTTTTCACGTTCAGCATCATAAATAGCAAATGCACCTCTTTCTCTTGCCAGGTATGTTGAAGCTTTATATGCTTCTAGTGCAAGTGTCTTATGAACCTCGACTGAAAAATTTGTCGCGTCATCTGTGCCATACCGTAATCCCAGACCAGCCAGCATATCTCCCTCAGCGGTTATTCCAATCCCTGTCCGGCGTCCTTCTTCTGATTTTTTCCGTATGTTTTTCCACATGTTTTCTTCAACATGTTTTATCTCTTGAATCTCCGGATCCGCATATATTTTTGCGAGTATCATATCGATCTTTTCCAGTTCAAGATCTATGATGTCATCCATCATCCTTTGTGCTAATCCTACATGTTCCTTATACAGATCAAAGTCAAATTTTGCGTTTTCAGTAAAAGGATTATTGACATAGCTGTAAAGGTTAATAGCCAGCAAACGGCAGCTGTCATACGGGCATAACGGTATTTCGCCACATGGATTTGTAGATACTGTTGCATATCCGAGATCGCTGTAACAGTCAGGAACACTCTCTCTGATAATAGTGTCCCAGAACAATACTCCGGGTTCAGCTGATTTCCACGCATTGTGAATAATTTTACCCCATAGCTGGACTGCATCAATATCTTTTGCAAATTTAGGATTCTCAGCATTAATAGGATATTGTTGCCTGAAGAGTGTTTTAGCTTCAACAGCCTTCATAAAATCGTCAGTCAGCTTAACAGAGACATTGGCACCTGTGACTTTCCCGCTTTCAAGTTTTGCGTCAATAAATTTTCCGGAATCGGGATGCTTGATCGAAATTGAGAGCATTAGTGCGCCTCGTCTTCCATCCTGAGCTACTTCACGCGTTGAGTTAGAATATCTTTCCATAAAGGGGACTACGCCTGTTGAGGTGAGAGCGCTGTTTAGCACAGGTGTCCCTTTCGGCCGGATATGAGAGAGGTCGTGACCTACTCCGCCTCTCCTTTTCATAAGCTGTACCTGCTCCTGATCGATTTTCATTATTCCTCCGTATGAATCAGATGATCCATCGTTGCCTATAACGAAGCAGTTTGAAAGGGAGGCGATCTGATAATCATTACCTATGCCTGTCATTGGGCCTCCCTGGGGAACAATATATCTGAAGTCCTTGAGTACACTATAAATCAATTCTTCTGAAAGCGGATTTTTATACTTCATTTCTACCCGGTGTATTTCCCGTGCCAGTCTGTGATGCATATCGTCGGGCGATTTTTCATACAGATTCCCGAAAGAATCCTTTAACGCGTATTTGTTCGCCCACACTCTAGCAGCCAGTTCATCGCCTTTGAAATACCGGATACTTTCATCCACAGCTTCCTCGTGAGAATATACAATCTTTTCGTGCCCCCGGTTATTAGACTTTTCAATATTTTTCCCTTCAATTGTTTTCTGCATTTCCTGTACTGAATTTTCGTTCCTTGCTTTTTCAGTAACAATAGCTGATTGCTGGACAAATAGTTCTTCCATAGTTTTTGTTATTCTCTGATTTTAATGAGATTAAACGGCCACCGACATTTAAAGCGGATAATTGCTAAATTAAACAAGCATATCTCGCAATGCAAGAGTAAAAATTTAAGTTTATTAACATTTGATATCATAGTTATTAACTATTGTATATGTGCTTGATTATAAAAATGTTAATATTCACTTTTTACAAATACAAACAATAGATTTTATAAAAGGTTCATCCTTTAGAGTTAAAATAAGAACCGGATTAATATGATAAATACAATGAATATTTTATTATAAATTTATTAACCGAAAAGGCTGCCTGAACCTGGCAGCCCCCCTAAAGTTCAATCCCCGATTCTCAGAACCATAACCTGAGGTACGCAAAACAATATGTTGCTCAAATAAAAAAGCCGTCTCGTAATGAGACGGCCCTCTGATAAAAAGACAATATTTTCTAGTTGAAGATATACCTGAGTCCTAACTGGATCTGGTATCTTGAATAACTGGCTGGGTCAGTCTTAAATGAATTTGTGTAAGGTATTTGTTGAGCTCCGTCAAGATAAGGGAAAGAGAATATAGGAGTTTTCCCGTCAGTATCTAACTTAACAAATGTTAATGGACTCGTAGTGGTTGGTATCTTACCTACTCCCCAATTTTTGCTTAACAGATTTGTAAAGTTGTAAATATCAGCAGTAAATCTCAGAGTGTTAGTTGTATTTTTTACTTTGATTTTAAAATCCTGAGTGAAGTTCAAATCCATTCTGTGCACCCATGGCAAAACCAAAGCCTGACGTTCGGCAAACTTGCCTCTGTTTTTAGAAAGATATGGATTCCGTGAAATGAATGCATCCAATTGACTCCATAATTCATCCTGGGTTCTTGTATCTGCCACGCCACCAACACTCGCTGCATTTACTAATTTGATTTCACTGGCATCTTTAGGAATATAGATCAGGTCATTGTTAAAGCCATCATTATTCAGATCACCATTATATACATAGGATAAGTTAGATGAAGTGTTTGGGGAAGCCTCATACAATAAACCGACAGAACTTGCCAGGAAATTGGCATACTCTTTTCTGTAGTTGAGAGCACCTATGATACGATGAGGTAAGTAGTTGTTCGAATAACCCAAAGCAAATTCATTGGCGTTTCCGGTTGTTGGACGTGATCCCCACATAGTGGAAGCTGTCGATCCGTTAACTGCCGCATCTTTTGCAACCTGGCGGGTATAGGCTATACTTGCAAAAAAGTTTTTCATCTGTTTCTGAATCTGTATAGTTCCTGTCCAGACATAACCAGCGTTTGCATTAGTCATATAAATTGCATTGCCTATTGCCGGATTGGTTTCTGACTGGGTTACACCAGAAATCGGATATACTGATTTAACCGGGTATCTGGGCCTGCCGTCGCTCAGGGTAATTAAACCTGTTGAAGGAAGCGCTATGTTTTGGAATACCGATGCATTTATATTACCAGTATATGAACCTTCGGCAGTAATTGTTAATCCCCAGATTTTCTTATCAACAGCTAAAGAACTTTTTAATACCTGTGGAAATTTGTAATTAGGATCAGTAACGTTTATAGAATATGATTTACTCAGGCTTCCTGTTGCGGTAGGTCGATATGCGCTGACATCGGGTGAGAACATATAACCCTGACCATTTGAAATTGAACCGAAGAGGGCCATACCACTGTTTGAAGCCTGGTTGCTGATCCAAACAAAGGGTGGAGCACCCTGAAATAAACCGGCACCACCACGGATCTGCATAGTTTTATCTTCAAGAACATCATAGTTAAAGCCAACTCTTGGAGAAATCTGAACTGCTGATTGTGGAGCTGCGCCTGTATTGGCATGAATCCCCTGATAGAATCTGGTTAGAGTATCAACAACAGGATTGTAAAGGAAAGTATTATAGAAATGAGTATAATCAACTCTGACGCCTAAGTTTACTGTTAATTTTTCAGTAACTTTCCATTTATCCCTTATAAAACCACTGAGTTCCAATGTTTTTGGTCCAACAAGCGGGAAGGAACCGTTTCCAAGAGTATATGACAGGTCATATCTTGCAGCTGCTTTGGTACCTGCTGCNNGTGAATATTTCATTGAATTGATAAACATTGGTATTTAGCAGGTTATTATAAGTATATTGTTCATAACCGAATGAAGTAAAAGGCTGACCGTTGCCATCCAGAATATCAACTAACGGGAATGGTGATGATGTTAAAGGTGTACGGAAATCTCTTAATCTTGTATACCCTATCTGCAGCTTATTGCTCATGGTGTTTGAAAAGTGAGTATTCAACTCACCGATGAACATATCAACGTTATTATTAATTACATAACCAGATCCATAAAATGGCATTGCATACTGTCCTGGTGTCCTGCCGTATGAGGTATTGGCAGCGCCGCTGTTAGAAGCCTGGATATCTGCAGAAGAACGAAGTAAATTATATTTGAAGGTAAATGTGTTCTTTTCGTTAATATTCCAGTCAATTTTTGCAGATAATCTTTTTGATTCAGAAGTATAGGAATATCCCTGGTATGGGCCTGGATCGTATCCATAAGTATCCTTCAAAAATGTAGCCAGTTGGTCCAATTGCTGCGCATTTGCATTCGATACTGTTGATCCGTTCGGAGGATTGCTCTCATCTGAAGCAACCCAGATTGTTCCCGGGGTTGTCCTCTTCTCTGTTTCAAAATTTAAGAAATAAAATAATTTATTCTTGATAACAGCACCACCAATGGTAGCACCCATAAGATTATATGTATAATCCTGCTTTGGAATGGTGATGTCACCAGCTTTGTACCCCTGGAGATTCTTATTTTTAATATAATCATAAACAGTAGCATATAATTTGTTATTCCCACTACGGGTTACTGTATTAATACTTCCTCCGTTAAATCCGCCATACTTTACATCATATGGTGAAACGTTGACCTGAATTTGCTCTACTGCATCGAGGGAAATAGGCTGAGCACCAGTCTGTCC
>PMIL01000156.1:12154-12342 GCA_003157075.1 Bacteroidales bacterium
GGTAGAGATGTAATCTGAGCCCTGGTCATTGTTTCCTGCATACCTGTACGGTTGGTATTAAATACCTTGTCCTGGGTAGCTGTTACAACAACTTCCTGCAGCTGTGAACTTTTTTCCTGTAATTTAACGTTAGCTGTATAAGCTTGTCCTAATGACAACACTATCTCACTTTGCTCATTAGTTGCATA
>PMIL01000132.1 GCA_003157075.1 Bacteroidales bacterium
ATGAAAAAAAGAAGCATTATTTCGGTTATCTTGTTATTGGCTGTAACAGGCCTTATTTTTTCCACTTTCTATTCATGTAAGACAACTCCACAGAAAAACATAGGCTTACAGTTGTATTCTATCCGCGATTCAATAAAGAAGGATGTACCTGCTGCAATAGCAAAGGTTAGCAAAATGGGATATAAGTTTGTCGAGCCTGCCGGTTATTCCGATGGCAAGATATACGGAATGGAACCGGCTGCATTCAAGACGTTATGTGAATCTAACGGTTTGACAATTATCAGTTCTCATGTTGGTCAGGTTCTTCCCGATTCAGCAAATTTGGAAAAAACCATGACATGGTGGGATGCTTGTATTGAAGCTCATGCTGCACTGGGAGTAAAATTTCTTGTTCAGCCATTTATGGGAGCAGAGGCTTACCGTAATCTGGACACACTGAAACTTTATTGCGATTATTTCAATAAAATTGGTGAGAAATGTAAAGCCAAAGGTATTCAGTTCGGATATCATAATCATGACAGGGAATTGTCAACCAAGTTAAATGGTCAGACGATCTACGATTTCATGCTTGAAAATACTGATCCGTCAAAAGTTACTTTTGAAATGGACCTTTATTGGGCAGTTGTTGGTGGTGCAAAACCTGTTGAGTATTTCAACAAATACCCTGGTCGTTTTGAACTCTGGCACATAAAAGACAAATATGAAATAGGTGGTAAAGGAACTATGATGGATTTTGCTTCTATCTGGGCTGACGCTGCTAAATCGGGAATGCAGTATGGGATTGTTGAAGTAGAAGAGTATAATTTCGACCAGTTTACAAGCTGCAAGATGAGCATCGACTTCCTGAATGCTGCATCCTATGTTGTAATGCCCAAATAAAAATATTCTGGCTTAAAACTTTTTAAATTAATTTGGGAAGAACACAGATTTTATTTTGTGCTCTTCCCTTTTTTTTGCTTAATTTTATTTTCTACCAAACCCTAAAAAAATAATGAAAATCAGAATTATTCTTCTAATATTTACGACATTGGTTTTCATCGGATGTCAGAGCAAATATTATACTGAAAAGGACTACAGTTCTGTTCTGAAAATTGATTCTCATGTCCACCTGAATACTAACAAGGGATTCTTTGAGGATCAGGCAATTAAAGATAATTTTATACTTCTTACCCTGAATGTTGACCATTCGGATTCATTAGCTGTTAAACAGCAGTTTGAGAGCGCAGTCAAATCTGTTCAGCAATATCCCGGCAAAGTCTTTTATGCAGCAACATTCTATTTTGATACAACAGGATGGGGAACAGAGGGATGGTCAGAAAGGGCCATTTCCCATTTGAGTAATAATATCTCAGGAGGTGCCGTTTCGGTCAAGCTCTGGAAAAATATCGGCATGAGCAAGAGAGATAAAAACGGAAAGTTTATCATGATTGATGATCCAATGATTAAGCCGGTTATCGACTTTATCATTAGTAAGAATCTCCCAATTACTGGACATCTTGGGGAGCCTCGCAATTGCTGGCTGCCGTTAAATGAAATGACCGTCCGGAGCGACAGCAGTTATTTTGCAGAAAATCCGCAGTATCATATGTTCCTTCATCCTGACTATCCATCATATGAGGATCAGATTAATGCCCGTGATCATCTTCTTGAATTGCATCCTGATCTTATTTTCATTGGCTGCCACCTTGGAAGCCTGGAATGGAATGTGGATGAGCTCGCCAAAAGACTGGATAAATATCCTAATATGACAGTCGACATGGCCGCACGTATCTGTCATCTGCAGTATCAATCGTCAAAAGACAGAGAAAAGGTCAGGAATTTCTGTATTAAATATCAGGACAGGCTCCTTTATGGTACGGACCTTTCAGACAAGGATGCAGACGGACGTGAAAAACTTTCTAAATGGGTGCATGACACCTGGCTCGACGATTGGAATTATTTCACCTCAAAAAAAATAATGACTTCTGATAAATTCAGAGGAACATTTGAGGGGCTTGAGCTTCCAAAAGAAGTTATCAAAAAGATCTACAGTGAAAATGCAATAAGATGTTATAAGCTTAAGATCAAATAACCATTATTAATTACACGAGTAAGAAAAATCAAATTAAAAACCCCAGAATATGAAAATATCAGCTTCGGGTATATTAATAATTTTATCAATAGCGCTCGGTATTACTTTAACTGCCCCTGCAAAAGCCTCCGTTGTATCATTTAAAAAGGAGTCAGATGGAGTAATATTCAATCTTGATAAAGGATTGATGAAAATAAAAATATGCAATGACAATATTGTAGAGGTAAAATTCAGTGTCATGCAAACCTTTCCTGAAACAAAGTCACTGGTAATTGTCAATGGCTGGAAGATAGCTGCAAAATTCTCTGTTTCAGATAACAAAGATGAAATAGTCATCTCAACTGCAGATTTGATGATCCTGGTTAACAAGAGTACCAATGCTGTTAAGTTTACAGATTTGAAGGGTAAAATAATTCTTGAAGAAGACGGGAAGACGGGTAAACAAATGAGTGACGCTACAGTAGCCGGGATAAAGGTTCACAACTGCCTGACACAATTTGTATCTCCCTCCGATGAAGCGCTCTTCGGTTTAGGATGCCATCCGGAAGACACACTTTCAATTAATTATAAAGGTCGGAATCAGGATCTTGTAATTAAATATATGACCGGCGCCATACCAGTTCTGTTATCAAATAAGGGATACGGTCTTTTCTGGGACAATTACTCTCCTTCATATTTCTTTGGTGCAGAGGGAGGTAGTACAAAATATAAATATATGTCTGAAAGCGGCAACCTGATAGACTATTACTTCTTCTACGGTCCCGGATTTGACCGTATAATTGCGTCCTACCGTCTGGCTACCGGCAATGCTCCAATGTTTCCGAAATGGGCATTCGGGCTTTTTCAGTCGCAGGACAGATATAAGAGCCAGGCTGAAGTACTCTCTGTAAAGGATAAATACCGCAACAGCAAAATTCCGGTCGACTGTATTGTTCAGGATTGGTTTTACTGGGAACC